>JBEBJW010000417.1:0-6272 GCA_040079715.1 Myxococcota bacterium
GCATCACCTCCGGCGGCAGCCCGGCGAGTCGGGCCCGCATCGGACCGGTCGCGGCGAGGGTGACGAGGCCGACCCCGGCGGCGAGCGCGCCGCGGCAAGCCAGGATCGCCGCGCCGCACATCGCGGCGGACCCCGCGACGACCAGCAGGTGCCCGTGGGTGCCCTTGTGGTCGCCCGGTCGACGGATCGGCCGGAGCGGGTGGAGATCCGCCGCGTCGGGGAGCTCGGCCGCCGCCCGATCGCCGGCCGGGGTCCCGGCGTCGAGCCCGATGTCGACGACGTGGACCTCGCCGCACCGGTCCGGGCCGTCGCCGAGGACCATCGCCAGCTTCGGGCGGCCGAACGTCACCGTGCGGGTCGCGGCCGGGCACACCCCGAGGACGGCGCCGGTGTCGGTCTCGAGGCCGCTCGGCAGGTCGACCGCGACGATCGGCGCGCCGCAAGCGGCGATCGCGGTCAACGCCGCGGCGTACGGATCGGTCACCGCGCGGACCAGGCCCGTCCCGAACACCGCGTCGACCACGAGGCCGGCTCCGTCGACCCCGACCCGCTCGGGCACGCCGGCCGCCCGGGCGACGGTCCGCTCGATGGCGGCGTCGGTCCCGTCGCTCGGCGCCCCGACCGCCCACACCCAGACCGGCAGGCCCCACCCGTGGAGCCACCGGGCCACGGCCCAGCCGTCGCCGCCGTTGTTGCCGGGCCCGCACACGACCGCCGTGCCGCGGGCCGCGTCGTCGCCGTGGTGGTCCCGGATCACCCGCGCGACGCCGCCGGCCGCGAGCTCCATCAGCGCGATCCCCGGCAGCCCCAGGCCCTCGATCACCGCCCGATCCAGGGCCCGCATCTGGGCCGCGGTGCTCGCGAACCTCACGCCAGGGCCTTCGACGCCGCGCTGTGGACCGCGGCGGACACCGCGTCCACGACCGAGGGGGGCTCGCCCTCGACCAGGATCCGCAGCACCGGCTCGGTCCCCGAGTATCGCAGGTACACCCGCCCGTTCGGACCGAGGCGTTCGAGGCCGACCTGCCGGGCCCGCTGGACCGCGACCAGCCCGTCGAGCGGGGGCCGCGACTTGACCCGGAGCTTCGTCACCTTCCGCGGGAGCGGCACGAACGGGGCGAACGCCGCCGACAGGGTCGGGGCCGCCCGCCACGCCGCCGCCAGCGCGCGGAGGCCGCACAGCAGGCCGTCTCCCCCCGGGAACTCGCGGAACAGGACGTGGCCGGACTCCTCGGCGCCGAGGGTCAGCCCGTCGCGATCCATCGCCTCGCGCAGGAACCGGTCCCCGACCGCCGTCCGGACGATCCGGACCCCGGGGAGCTGCTTCTCGAGCGCCCCGTTGCTCATCACCGTCACCGCGAGCCCGGTCGCGCCGAGGTCGAGCGCGAGGCGCCAGGTGACGGCGTCGCCGGGAATCTCGCGCCCGGTCTCGTCGACGATCCGGCACCGGTCCGCGTCGCCGTCGACGGCAAACCCGCCGTGACACCCGAGCTCGCGGACCCGCGCGGCCAGGTGACCGAGGTGCTCGGACCCGACGCCGTCGTTGACGGCGCCGCCGGTGCCGATCCACGTCACGTCGGCCGGGATCAGCGGCCCGATCGCGTCACGCACCGCGCCGAGGGCCCCGTTCGCGAGATCGATCGCGATCCGCCGACCCGCGAGCGGCGCGAGGTCGCCGACCGCGTGATCGAGCTGCTGGAGCCAGGCGCCGCGGACCTCCTCCGCCACGTCGTCGACCCGACCGGTCCGCTCGGGCGGCGCCTCCTCCCGGAGCCAGATCTCGACCTCGGCGCACAGCGCGTCGTCGAGCTTCCGCCCGGCCGGACCGAGCAGCTTGAACCCGTTGTCCGCCTCCGGGTTGTGCGACGCGGTCAACATCACGCCCACGTCCGCCATCCCGGTGGCGATCGCGACCTGGATCGCCGAGGTGGGGCCGATCCCGGCGTCCCGCGGCACCCCGCCCGCGTCGACCACCCCGGCGGCGACCGCCCGCGCGAGCGCGACCCCGGTCGGGCGCGGATCACGGCCGATCACCACCCGATCGCCGCCGAACCGTCGGGCGAGCTTCACCGCCGCCCGACCGACCCGGTGCGCCACCTCCGGCACGATCGGGAACGTTCCGGCCGGACCCCGAATCCCGTCCGTCCCGAACGAGATCGACTCGGTCATCTCTCCCCCCTGCGTGTGCGAGCCCCCTGCGCGCGGGTGGCGCAGCGTAGCCGACTCTCGGCCGCCGATCACGGCGCGACGGCGATCACGCTCGGCGGGTCGATCGACAGCACCTGGACGGCGGGACCGCCCGGCTGGAGCACCTCGACCCGGACCCCCGACTTCGGGCCGTACCACGCCTCCACCTGCGCCCGGTCCGGCGCCTCCGGCAGGTGGACGAACGCCGCCACCTGGTCGGACCGGAGGTCGCCGAGCGTGTCGGTCGGGCCCTCGAGCACCACCGCCACCCGATCCGGCGTCAGGCGCCACGCCTCGCTCGCCGCGCCCGGGCCCCACACGAACACCGGCACCGCCTCGATCCGCCGCTGCTCGGTCCGCGACTCGACCTTCAGCGTCGCGGTGATCGGCGCGCTGCTCGACGGCTCGACGCCCCGCGGCAGGTCGAGGACCACCTCCCGCTCGGCGTCCTCCTCGAGGCCGGACACGTCGATCGGCCGCGTCGGCACCTCCCGCAGCGACGACACCGCCTCGCGCGGGCCGCGGACCTCGAGCACCGCGGGATCGGTGTCGACCTCGACCACGGTGTAGCCGGAGGCGGGCTCTCCCACGAGCACCGGCTCGATCCGGACGCTCCGGGTGGCGACGCGATCGAGGGTGAACTGGACCACCGACGGGCTGGTGGTGAGCCGGACCACCGACGGCGGCAGCCCCTCGGGCAGGACCCCGCCCAGATCGACCTCGTGGTCGCCCTTCGCCAGCTCCTGGGCGTCGATCACCAGCCGGACCGGGCTCTGGTGGGCCTTGTTGACCGCCGACCGGGTCCCGCGGACCGTCACGTATGCCGTGGTGGGCAGGGCCTCGGTCGCGACGAGGTCCGACGGGAGCATCCACGCGATCTGGGCCTTGACCCGGTCCTCTCGGACCTCCTCCCCCTGGACGTACAGCCAGGTCGACAGCGCGATCGCGATCGACAGCAGCTTCGCCCACGGGTTCGCGACGAGGCTCGCCCACAGCACCCGGCCGGGTGAGCGGAACGCGAGGAGCTCGGTCGGATCAGGTTCGGACACCGGCGCCTCCCGCGGCCGGATCGTCGGCGGTGACCGACTCCTCCCCGAGCTTCTCGACCAGCCGCTGGCGCAGGTCGTTCGTGTCGGCGATCGGCGTGACCTCGCCCTTGCTGACCAGGGTCACGGTCCCCCGCTCCTCGGACACGACGACGCACAGACCGTCGGTCTCCTCCGACAGCCCGATCGCCGCGCGGTGGCGGGTGCCCCACGCCCGCGACAGCTCCTTCGACAGCGAGATCGGCAGGAACACGCCGGCCGCGACGACCCGACCGCCGGCGATCACCACTGCGCCGTCGTGGAGCGGGCTCGACGGGTGGAACAGGGCCTGGAGCAGCTCGGTCGACACCTCCGCGTCGAGGCCGTGGGCGCCCTCGACGTACGGCTCGAGGCTGGCGGTGCGCTCGATCACCACCAGGGCGCCGATCCGGCGGTGCGCGAGGGCGAACGCCGCCTTGATCACCTCCTCCATCACGTTCGCGTCCGACGGCCGGGCGGCGGTGGTCCGCGACCCGAACAGCGACCCGCCGGCCCGGGCCAGCGCCCGCCGGATGTCGTCCTGGAACAGGATCAGCACCGCGATGACCACGTACACGAACAGCTTGTCGAGCACCCAGTGGACCGCAGTGAGCCCGGTGTAGTCGCTCACGAGGTACAGCAGGCCGATCATCCCGAGCCCGAGCAGGCTCTGGACCGCGCGCGTGCCCTGCATCGCGACCAGCACCCGGTACACGACGACGGCCAGGGCGATGATGTCCACCCAGTCGACCCAGGTGGCGTCGATCAACGGACTCACCGGGAGTCGATCGAACACCCGCACCTCGCCCGAACGGAACGCACTCGCCCCACGTTACCTCACTGCGGCCGGTCGGCACGCGCGCCGCGGCACGCCGCCCACACCACGAGCGCGTCGCGGGTGGCGCGGACATCGTGGACCCGGACCACGTCCGCACCGCGCTCCGCGGCGGCGATCGCGGCGCCGACCGAGCCGAACACCCGGTCTGCGGCGGACGACCGGCCGGTCAGCCGCCCGACGAACAGCTTGCGCGACGCCCCGATCACCACCCGGTGCCCGAGCGCGCGGAGCTGCGGGATCGCTGCGATCAGCCGCGGGTTGTCCGCCGGATCCTTGCCGAACCCGAGCCCCGGGTCGACGAGCACCGCGTCGGGCGCGACCCCGGCGTCGACCGCCCGCGCGACCCGCACCCGCAGCCCGTCGGTGACCTCGCCCACCAGGTCGGCGTAGGCCGTGTCGTCCTGCATCGTCCGCGGCCGACCGCGCATGTGCATCACCACGACCTGCGCGCCGGTCCGGGCGACGAGCGCGGCCATCGCGGGATCCTCGAGCCCGGTCACGTCGTTGATCACGGTCGCGCCGGCGTCGATCGCCCGCTCGGCCACCGCGACCTTCGAGGTGTCGACCGAGACCACGATCCGCGCGTCCGCCCGCGCGATCCCGGCGATCACCGGGATCACCCGCGCGAGCTCCGCCGCGGCGTCCACCGGCTCGGCGCCAGGGCGGGTCGACTCCCCGCCGACGTCGATCCACGCCGCCCCGTCGGCGGAGAGCGCCAGCGCGTGGTCGATCGCGACCGCCGGATCGAGCCACGCCCCGCCGTCCGAGAACGAGTCCGGGGTGACGTTGACGATCCCCATCAGCACGGGGATCGGTGGGGGGATCTCCGGCCGGGCGTCCCCGCTCCGCACGGCGACCGCGGTCACGCGCGGGTGGGCGTCGGGGCGAACCACCCGCCGTCGGGCAGGACCGGGTTCGACTCTTCCACCAGCTTCGCGAACTCGTCGGCGTCGAGCGACTCGCGCTCGATCAAGGTCTGGGCGACCTTGTGGAGCACGTGGACGTTCTTCGACAGGATCTGCTTCGCGGCTTCGTAGCTGCGGGTGAGGATCCGGCGGACCTCCTCGTCGATCCGCTTCGCGGTCGCTTCGGAGTAGTTCTTGACCCGGCTCATCTGGCGACCGAGGAACACCTCGTCCTGGCCGCTCTCCCACGCCACCGGCCCGAGGTCGTCGCTCATCCCGAGGTCGCACACCATGTGGCGGGCGATCTGGGTGGCCTGCTGGATGTCGGACCGCGCCCCGCCGGTGATCGAGTTGAACACGATCTCCTCGGCCGCCCGTCCGCCCATCGCCATCGCGATGTTGTTGATCAGCTGCTCGCGCGTCTGCGACAGCTGGTCCTCGTCCGGCATCGTCCAGGTGACGCCGAGCGCGCGCCCGCGGGGGACGATCGTGACCTTGTGGACCGGATCGTGGCCGGGGAGCAGGTGCGCGACGAGCGCGTGGCCTGCCTCGTGGTACGCCGTCTTCTGCTTGACCGGCTCCGGCATGAACAGCGAGCGGCGCTCGGGGCCCATGTAGATCTTCGACCGGGCCTCTTCGAAGTCCGGCATCGTGACGATCGTGCGGTCGAGCCGGGCCGCGAGCAGCGCCGCCTCGTTGCACAGGTTCTCGAGGTCTGCGCCGGAGAACCCGGGGGTGACCTTCGAGATGCGCTGCAGGTCCACGTCCGGACCGACCGGCATCCGCTTCGTGTGGATCCGGAGGATCTCCTCGCGGCCGCGCACGTCCGGCGACGGCACGGTGACCCGGCGATCGAACCGACCGGGGCGGAGCAGCGCGGGATCGAGCACGTCCGGCCGGTTGGTGGCCGCGACCACGATCACGCCCTCGGTGCCCTCGAACCCGTCCATCTCGACCAGCAGCTGGTTCAGCGTCTGCTCGCGCTCGTCGTGACCGCCGCCGAGGCCGGCGCCGCGGTGGCGACCGACGGCGTCGATCTCGTCGATGAACACGATGCACGGGGCGTGCTTCTTCGCCTGCTCGAACAGGTCGCGGACCCGGGAGGCGCCGACGCCGACGAACATCTCGACGAAGTCCGACCCCGAGATCGAGAAGAACGGCACCCCGGCTTCACCGGCGACCGCGCGGGCCAGCAGCGTCTTGCCGGTCCCGGGCGATCCCATCAGCAGCACGCCCTTCGGGATCCGGCCGCCGAGCTTGGTGAACTTCCGAGGGTCC
>JBEBJW010000418.1:0-6272 GCA_040079715.1 Myxococcota bacterium
GGGGAGGGGAGGTGGTCGCCGACGCCGGTCTGGTCGAGACGCCGTGGGGCACCCGCCTGCAGGAGGTCCAGGTCCGGCGGGATTGGCGCGGGAAGGGCGTGGGGACCGAGCTCCTCCGCGGCCTCGGCGCGCTGGCGGCCCGGCGGTGGCCCGGACGGCCGCTCCTGCTCGAGGCGGAGGCCGACAACCCCGCCGCGCTCGCGCTGTACCGCAAGGTGGGGTTCCGCGAGGTCGAGCGGACGGGCTCCGCGTTCCGCCGCCCCGGGAGCACGTGATCGCGCGGCACCACGGCCTGCGGCTCAACCTCTCCGCGGTCGGCGCGCTCGCGCGGGTCTCGCGGTACGGGACGAGCCTGTACGACGTCGCGCGGGCCGCGGGCGCGCTGGGGCTGCGCGCCACCCCGGTGCAGATCGGCCCCGATCAGCTCGGCGACGTGAGTCTCCCCGCGATCGCCCACCTCGCGGACGACGGCCACTTCGTGGTCGTGTGGCGCGCGGCGCGCGGGCGGGTGGTGGTGCTCGACCCGGCGCTCGGGGTCCGCCGCCTGCGGCTCGACCGGTTCGCGGCCGAGTGGGGCGGGGTGCTGCTGCTGGTCGAGGCGGGCCCGTCGCGCCCGCTGTCGGCGGACCTGACGCGCCCCGACGCGAGCACCGCGATCGGGCTGCTCCGTCGCCTGTCGGTCGACGGAGGCCCGCTGGTGGCCGCGCTGATCGGCAGCGTGTGCCTCCAGCTCCTCACGCTGCTCCCGGTGTTCGCGACCGAGCGGGTCTACGACGGCGGTTCGACCGGGCTGGCCTCGATCGCCGGGCTCCTCGGGATCGCGTCCGTCGCGGTGTTCGGGACCGGGGTCGCCCGCTACGCGCTGGTGGCGCGGGTCACCCTCCGGACCGAGCGCGCGCTGCTCGAGGACCTGTACGATCGCGTGCTGCACGGCACCGAGGCGCTGTTCGCCCGGTTCGCCACCAGCGACCTGCTCGCCCGGATGCGCGAGGTCACCGAGCTCCGGCACTACGTGGTGAACAACGCGCTGTGGATCGGGATCGAGCTCCTGATGCTCGCGGTCTCGGTGGCGGCGCTGTTCGTCGTGTCCGCGCCGCTCGGCCTCGTCGTGGTGGGCGCCGTCCCGGTGTACGCCGGCGCCACGTTCCTCGCGTCGCGGCCCGTGCTGGACCACACGTTCGCCGCCACCCGCGCGTACGATCGGTACTACAACCACCTCAAGGCCGCGTTCGAGTCGGCGGTGACGGTGCGGGCGCTGGCGCTCGTGCCGTCGTTCCGCGGGTGGATGGTCGAGCGGCTGGGCGCCACCCTCGAGCACGCGTTCCGGGCCGAGCTGTTGTCGGCGGTGGGCCGGTCCGCGGTGCGGGCCCTCGACGTGGCGCTGGCCGGCGTGCTCCTGTGGGTGGGCGCGCGGCAGCACGCCGACGGCGCCGTGTCCCTCGGCGGCCTCACCGCCGGGCTGTTCCTCGCGCAGCGCGCCGTGGTGCCGATCGGGCGGCTGGCGGAGGAGTGGCAGAACCTCCAGGCGGTGTACGTGAGCCTCCACCGCATCGGCGCGCTGTTCGAGGCGCCGATCGAGAGCGAGCGCCTGCCTCCGGTCGCGGCCGCGTTGCCCCCGTCCCGCGGGGCGGTGCGGTTCGACGACGTGTGGTTCCGGTACGACGGCGACCCGCGCGACGGCAGCCGGTGGATCCTGTCCGGCGTCGATCTCGAGGTCGGCGCCGGCGAGATCGTCGGGGTGGTGGGCCGCTCGGGCTCCGGCAAGAGCACGCTCGTCCACCTGCTGCTGCGCCTCGCGGATCCGTCGCGCGGGGCGGTCCGGATCGACGGGGTGGACCTGCGGACGGTGTCGCCCGAGTCGATCCGGCGCCAGATCGGGCTCGTCACGCAGTCCGTGCGGGTGTTCTCGGCGTCGATCCACGACAACATCGCGTGCGGGCGACCGGTCGACGGCGAGGCGGTGGAGCGGGCCGCTCGGGCGGCAGGGGCCCTCGAGTTCGTGGAGTCCCTGCCGTACGGGTTCGCCACCCGGGTCGGCGAGGGCGGCCTGCAGCTCTCCGGCGGCCAGGCGCAGCGCCTCGTGATCGCGCGGGCGCTGGTCTCGGACCCCGCGATCCTGGTGTTCGACGAGGCGACGGCGGCGATCGATCCGCTCACCGAGCAGGAGATCCACCGGCACCTGCGCGAGCTCGCCCGAGACCGGACCACGTTCGTGATCACCCACCGGTTGCACACCCTCCGCCACGCCGATCGGGTGGTGGTCCTCGACGGCGGGCGGATCGTCGAGCACGGGACCCCGACCGAGCTCCTCGACGCGGGGGGCCTGTTCGCCGGGCTGTGCGCCGCCACGCCCACCTGGCGACGGGAGGAGCCGTGAGCGCGCTCGATTCGACCGGGTGGGTCCGCGGAGCCGTCGCCGTCGTGGCGATCTCCGCCGCGACCACGGCGGCGCTGTGGTTCTGGCTCCTGAGGTGCGCGTGACCCGCGGGGTGCCGGTGGGCGCGACCGTCCGGGTCGACGTCGGGGACTCCGAGCGGTGTCTCGCGGTGTGCGACCGGTTCGGGCTCGATCGGAGCTCGGTCCGGACGCTGCTCGCCGACGCGCGGGTCCCGACCGACGGCCTGGTGTTCGTGACCGGACCGAGCGGCGCCGGGAAGTCCACGCTCCTCCGCCAGGTGCTCGCCCGCGACCCGCGGTTCCGGCCGCTCCCCGACGACGTCGACCCGACGCTCGCCCCAGTGGACCTCGTCGACGGGCCGCTGCCCGAGGCGCTCGAGCTGCTGGCCGAGGCCGGGCTCGCGGAGGGACCCGCGCTGGTGACGCCGTACGCCCACCTGTCGGACGGCCAGAAGTACCGGGTGCGGCTCGCGCGGCTCCTCGCGAGCGGGGCGACCCACCTGTGCGTGGACGAGTTCCTCACCGCGCTGGACCGGACCGCCGCCCGGTCGCTCGCCTGGCGGTTCCAGCGGCTGTGTCGTCGCCGCGGGCTGCGCGCGATCGTGGCCTCGTCCCACGACGACCTCGTGGACGCGTTCGGGCCGGACCACCTCGTGCGGGTGGACCTCGGGGGCGCCGTCCGGGTCGAGCCGCACGGCCCGCCGACGCGCCCGTTCGCCGGTGAGCTCGAGGTCGCGGAGGGCACGCTCGACGACTACCTCGCCCTGCGCCGGTGGCACTACCTGACCGGCGACGACGAGCCGGTGGACCTCGGCGACCGGATCGCGGCGATCCCGGTGGTGCGCCACCGCGGCGCGCCGGTCGCGGTGCGGGTCCAGGTCCGGCCGTACTCGTCGCTGCAGGCCGAGTGGGTGCCGGCGTTCGCCCGGATCAACGAGCGCCTGTGTCTCAACCACCGCACCATCGTGCACCCGTCGTACCGCGGCCTGTCGCTCACCCGGCAGCTCGATCCGGACCCGGTCCGCGGGGTCCGGGTGGTGCTGTCCCGCTCGGCGATGTCGCGGTCGTGGCCGTTCCAGCGCGCCGCGGGCTACGTCCCGGTGGACCTGCCGTTCAACGATCCGCTCCCCGAGCAGCGGACCCTCGCCGCGCTGTTCGGGGATCTCCGGCTCGACCTCCACGATCCGGCGGCGGTGCGGGTCGCGCTGCAGGGCCTCCCGGGAGACGTGCGGGCGCGGATCGAGGCGCTGGCGCGCGGGTTGTTCGTCCGCAAGATGACCGCGTGGGCGGGGTTCCTCGCCGACCTCGTCGACGTCCCGATCGAACCGGAGGAGGTGGCCGAGCTGTACGACGGCCTGGTGGTCGCGGGCGCGCTGGAGCCTTGGGAGGTCGTCCCGGAGGCGGTCCCGTACCCGATGACCGGCCTGATGCGGCGGGTGGCGCCGTGATCGCGTGGCTCGAGGGGCCGGTACCGCTGCGGACCAGCGTCGGGTTCCGGTGGTTCGTCGCGGTCAAGGTGGCGGCGTTCGAGCTGGCGCACGGCGCACCGGCGCTGGCCGGGATGCTGCTCGTCCTCGGAGGGCTGCTCGCGGTCTCGGAGCGGCGAGCGGGGTGGATCGCGATCGGCGGGGTGCTCGCGTGGCAGATCGCCGCGCGGTTCCCGTGGGCGCCGAACCACCACTACGTGGAGCTCGCGCTGGTCGCGCTGCTGGCCGGGTTCCCGGATCCGGCCGACGGCCGACCGATCCGGGCCGCGGGTGCGCTCATCGTCCTGTGCTTCCTGGGATCCGCCTGGCAGAAGGCGTTCCACGGGCGGTGGCACGACGGGGAGTTCCTGGTCCACGCCGCGCTGTACGGGCCGGACTGGAGCTGCCTGCCGTGGCTCCTGCGGGAGGGCCTCGGGCTCGGCGCGGCGCTGGGCGCGTCACCGTGGCCGACCGCGACGCCGACCGTGTTCGGAGGCCCACCGCCGGTCCCGCCCGCGTGGGGGATCGCGGTGTGCCGGGCGCTGTCGTGGGTCACGCTCGCGGCCGAGGTCGCCGTGCCGCTCGCGGTCGTGTGGCCGCGGACCCGGCGAGCCGCGTGGCCGGTCGCGGTGGCGCTCCAGCTCGTCGTCTCGGGCGCGGTGGGCATCTGGGGGTTCGGCCTGACCGGGCTCGCGTGCTGGTGGACCTGGTCCGACCGGCGCTACGGGCCGCTCGTCGCCGCGACGGTGATCGTGGCGGCCGTCGGGGCGCTGTGCGACGCGCTCGGGTGCCTGCCGTGGGTCTGGCAGTGAAGCCCGGGACGAGGCCGGTCGTGGCGATGCTGGTCGGCTGGACCCTGTGGATCGGCGTCCACGCGCCGCTGTCGCACCTCCTGGGATTCTCCGCGTGGAAGCTCGGCGGGATGGGGATGTTCGCCGACCAGGGCGACTGGCTCGACGGCAGCGTGTACGTCGCGGTGGTGCAGGCGCCGGGCGCGTCGGAGGGGGACGTGCTGCGGGCGGTCGGCGATCGGCTCCGCGACGACGGCTTCACCCACGGTGCCGCGATGGACGCGGTGTACGTCGAGCGGCTGGACCTGGCTCCGAGCGGGCTCGCGGCCGCTCCGGTCCCGGAGGACCCGGCGTTCGAGGCCGCCCACGAAGGCGTGCTGCTCTGGCCCCGCGCGACCACGGTCGACGCTCTCGTCACCGCGTCCGGTGGCAGCGGTCCGGGGTGGTTCGTGGTCCGGGCGGTCTCGGGCTGGGATCGGGGGCAGGTGTTCGAGATCTGCGCGTGGGGGCGCGATCGGGTGTGCGCCGAGCTGCGACGGTAGGCCGATGGACGGCCTGACCCACGTCCCGATCGCGGAGATCCACGCCGACGGCCCGGCCCGCGAGCCAGGGTGGGCAGACGGTGCGGTCGCCGGCCCGTTCGTGACGTCGGCCCCGGCGCCGGGCCAGACCCCGCGCGGGTCGGTGGTGCTGCGGCTGTTGTCCGACGACCGACGGTTGTATGCGCGGTTCGTGGTCCACGATCCCGAGCCGGAGCGGATCCGAGCGGGGTACGGTCGGCGCGACAGCCGGGTCGACGACGACGGCGTGGCCCTGTACGTCGATCCGCAAGGGCTCGGGCAGCGGAGCTACGTGTTCGGCTGCAACGCGCTCGGGGTGCCGCTCGACGGGATCCGGACCGGGCTCGCCGAGCAGGACGACCTGGGGTGGGACGCGCGCTGGGACTGCGCTGCGTCGCCGGTCGCCGACGGGTACGTCGTGGAGATGGCCATCCCGTGGCGGGCGATGCGCCACGCAGCGCGGGTCGAGCGGGTCGGGCTCCTCGCGACCTGGACGGTGGCCCGCCTCGGGCAGGTCGCGACCTGGCCGGCGGTCGATCCCAACGCTCCGAACGGGGTCGCGGAGGAGGCCGTGGTCGAGGGGCCCGGCGCGCTGCCGGTCCCGCGCGGGCTGGAGCTCGTGCCGGAGGTCACCTGGGCCACGGGTCCCGGGGTCGAGGCCGACGACCGGCTCGCGGTCCACGGCGTGCACCTCGGCGGGACCGCTCGGTTCTCGCCGAGCCAGGCGATCGAGCTGTTGGGCACGTGGGAGCCGGACTTCAGTCAGGTCGAGTCCGACGGGGCCCAGGTGACGGTGAACCGGCGCTATGCGCTGGACTACCCCGAAAAACGACCGTTCTTCCTACAGGGTCAGGAGTGGTTCGACCACCCCGCCGGCGCGCTCGTGTACACCCGGTCGATCGTGGCGCCCGTGTACGGCGCCCGCTCGACGATCGAGGCCGGCCCCGTCACGCTGGCCGTGCTGCACGCGCTCGATCGGCATCCGGCGCCCACGGTGTCGGAGGGAGGCGGGTTCGGCGAGGCCGAGCTCGGAGACGCCGAGGCGTACGACACCGTGG
>JBEBJW010000419.1:0-6264 GCA_040079715.1 Myxococcota bacterium
CGCGGACGGACTCGACGCCGAGGTCGCCGCGATCGGCCTCGGGGAGGTACAGTGCCCCGACCGAGGTGGACCGTGACGAGGCGGATCGGATGGCTCGCGACCGGATGGCTCGCGACCTGGTCGGGGATCGTCGGGTGCCACGGGCCGGACGCGCCCGCGGTGCCGGACGAGGGCACCGGGATCGTCGGCACCGGCTGGGCGAACCCGTTCCCGAACGCGCAGCTCCTCGACGCGACCGGGCACCTCGACCTGCGCGACCTCCCCGCCACGCCGTCGCCGCTCCCGCTCGACCGGTTGGACTGGCGGACCGGGTTCTCGCCGTCGCAGGTGTCGGTGCTCCGGCTCGACGGGATCGCCGACGACGCGTTCCCGTCGTACCAGGACATCACCCTGGGGCAGGGATCCGTCCGGATGGTCGACCTGACCGACGGCCGCGACGTGCCGTGCTTCGCCGAGCTCGACGCGTTCCCGAAC
Organism: Myxococcota bacterium; assembly: GCA_040079715.1. GTDB lineage: Bacteria > Myxococcota_A > UBA796 > UBA796 > JACKER01. Next base: position 475 of record JBEBJW010000419.1, read on the forward strand.
GCCGACGAGCGCGCGCTGCTGGTCCGCCCGCTCGAGGCGCTCCGGGTCGGGCACCGGATCGGGGTCGCGGTGACCACCGCCGCGGTCGCGCGCCCCGCGCGGTTCGACTGGCTGCTGTCCGACACGCCCCCCGCCTCGCTCGAGGCAGTGGCGCCGAGCTACCGGGCCCTGGTCGACGACCTCGGGGTGGTGGGGATCGCCGCCGACGACGTGGCGATCGCGTGGGAGTTCCCGGTCGGCGACGGCACGGTCCCGCTCCGCAGCGCGCTCGACCAGCAGACCGTGCCGTCCGGCCACGCGTTCACCCGGATCCGGAACCTCGACGCCGGCGATCACGTCGCGCCGTACACCTGGCGCGCGGCCGAGGGGACGTTCCGGGCCCAGCAGTGGCTGATCGACGACCGGTCGCTCGATCTCGCGCCGGACGGGACGGTGTCCCCGCAGGGCGAGACCGATGTCTACCTGTACGCCCACGTCCCGCTGTCGGTGAAGGACGCGCCCGCCGGGTCGGTCCCGGTGCTGGTGTTCGGCCACGGCATCTTCGGCGAACCGGCGGATTACCTCGACGATCCGCTCGACGAGGGCGGCCTCGAACAGCTCGCCGACGAGGCCGGGTTCATCGTGATCGCGACGGTCTGGCGCGGGCTGTCCGCCGGCGATCGGATCGTCCCGATCGACGTCGCGGTCGACTTCGCGAAGTTCCACGAGCTGACCGACCTGTTGGTCCAGGGGCAGACCAACACCCGGACCCTGATCGAGGCCGCGTCCACCGGCGACCTGCTCGACGATCCGGTGTTCGCCGGCGCCTCCGGCCAGCCGCTCGCGGATCGCGACCACCTGTACTACTACGGCATCTCGCTCGGCGCGATCGAGGGGGCGGTGTTCCTCGCGCAGGATCCGCCGGTCGACGCGGGCGCGCTCCACGTCGGCGGGGCGAGCTGGTCGACGATGCTCGAGCGGTCGAGCAACTGGGCGGCGTTCGAGCTGCTGATCGGCGGCGCGATCGACTCGGCCGCCGATCGTCAGGTCCTGTACGCCCTGTCGGCGCTGTGGTGGGACGCGGTCGACCCGATGGCGTACACCGACGCCCTCGCCACGCGGTCGTTCCTGCTGCAGGAGTCGGTCAACGACGAGCAGGTGCCGAACCTGACCACCGAGGCGTTCGCCCGGTCGGTCGGGCTGCCGGTCCTCGCCCCGACCGACGTCGCCCCGTACGGGATCCCGGCGGTCGACGGGCCGCTGCCCCCGGGCTCGCGGGCCCTCGTCCGGTTCGATCCGCAGCTCCCGGCCCCGGATCCGGCGAACCGTCCGGCGGCGGTGACCGGCGCCCACGGCACCCCGCGCGGGTGGCCCGGGGCGCGCCTGCAGGTGATCGACTTCCTGACGCCGGGCCTCGAAGGGCAGGTCGTCCACCATTGCGGCGACGCGCCGTGCACGGCGGACAACCCGGGGGTCGCGCGGTGAGCGTCGTCTCGGACGTGGTCGAGGTGATCGAGGGGCGAGACGACGCGCGGGTGCTGCTGACCTGCGAGCACGCGTCGAACGCGCTGCCAGCGCCGTGGGCGTGGCCGGACGAAGACCGATGGCTGATCGAGACCCACTGGGCGATCGATCTCGGGATCGCCGCGGTCACCCGCCACCTGGCGCAGGCGATCGACGCGCCGGCGGTGCTCGCGAAGTTCTCCCGCCTGCTGTGCGACGCCAACCGGCCGCTCGACGCCGAGACCCTGTTCCGGACGATCGCCGACGGCCACCCGGTGCGGCTGAACCAGGCGCTGACCGACGCCGAACGGATCGCGCGGATCCGTCGGTTGCACGAGCCGTATCACGCCACTGCCGACGCGCTGCTCGCCCGGTACCCGCACGCGGTGGTCCTGTCGATGCACAGCTTCACCCCGGTGTATCAGGACGGCCCGCCCCGCCCGATGGAGATCGGCGTGTTGTTCGATCAGGAAGAACAGATCAGCGTCGCGATCGCCGAGTCGATGGCGGCGGACGGGTGGAGGGTCGCGCTGAACGAGCCGTACTCCGGCAAGGACGGGCTGATCTACGCGGCCGATCGCCACGCCACCCGCCACCACCGGCGAGCGCTCGAGCTCGAGGTCCGGCAGGACGTGGCGCTGGACGGGTCGCGCCACGCGGCGTTGGTCCATTCGATCCGCCGCGCGCTGATCCACGCTGGCGTGTGAACGCGCCACCTGTCGTTACGTGGACGGCGCGCCAAAAAAGATATCAAGTAATCTCAGCTCCGGCCGAGGTAGGCTCGCACGGGAGGTCGGGGATGTGGTGGGCCGTAGCAGCGTGGGGTCAGGCGGTCCCGAACGGGGACTTCGAGGGGACGACCGGGTGGGACGACGTGTCGGAGTCGTGCTGGGACCCGCTCGACATGTTGCCGCCTTTTTGTGACGACTACCCGGGGTTCTACTACGACACGGCGGTGGCCCGCGGGACCCGATCCGCGTGGCTCGACGAAGACTACGACGGGTACTCGGGGGACTGGACGTACAACGATGTGATGTCCGATCCGTTCGTGGTGACCCACACCCTGTTGTCGTGGGGGCAGATCCCGTCGGTCGGCGGCTCGCTGTACGTCCCCGGCTTCGTGTTCGGCGCGGCCGTGGCCGGCCCCGCGTCGACGGACGCGTTCACCAACCGGCAGCGCGACGTGACCGCGGCCTGTGGGGCGACGGTCCGGTTGACCGTGGGCTCGGGGTACGGCAGCCCGTACCAGTACGACGACATCACGCTCGGCGGGGCGGTGTGTCCCGCGTTCCTCGACGCCGACGGCGACGGGTGGTGCCCGCGCGGCACCGATCTCGACGCCGACGGGGACTGCGCCGCGGCCGACGAGATCGACCTCGACGTCGACTGTGACGACACCGACGCGGCGGTGGGCGCCTGCCTCGTGATGTCGTTCCGGCCGTGGATCGCGGTCGGCAAGCCGCACGGGTTCCACCTGTCCGGCGCGACCCCCGGCGACACCGTGTACGTGGTCGGGGCCGTCGACCTCGGGCGGACCTGCCCGCCGAGCCTGGGCGGCGCGTGCGTCGACCTGGCGGACCCGGTGGTCCTCGGATCGGCGGTGGTCGACCCGAGCGGCGAGGCGACCGTGATCGGCGCCATTCCGCGCCGCACGCCGTACCAGTCGATCCACGTCCAGGCGGTGACCACCGGCCTCGCCCGCTCCGCCCCCGCCACCGGTTGGCTGGTGCCGGCCGCCGGGGTCCCGGTGACCGATCGGGGCGTGCCGAACGGCAGCATCGAGCAGGGGACCCTGAGCATGTCGTCGGGGGGCCCCACCCTGGCGTGGGGGGGCGACTCGCGCGGGTACGACATGGGCTACGGCGACACCCACGTCAGCTGTCCGGCGCCGGTGGCGGTCGCGACGCCGGCCCACGGCACCACCGCCCTGTCGGTCGGGTCCGCCGACGACTTCACCGCCGAGCTGTGCCCGGGCCTCGCCCACAGCTGGCCGTTCCGGGTCACCCGGACCGCGCTCGGGTGGAGCGCCACCGGGGGCATCGTCCGGGCGTACCGGGCCGACACCGGCGCCGCGGTGCCGCTGGCGATCCAGGGGCCGGTCCCGGGCTCGGGCGGGCTCGCGGACTACGGCGCGGACCTGTCGGCGGCGTGCGGGGCCGAGGTCCAGCTCGACCTCGCCACGACCGTCGCGTCGCCCGTCGTGTTCGACGACCTGTCGCTCCAGGGCCCGCCGTGCCCGCAGTTCGTCGATCCGGACGGAGACGGACACTGCGACGACGGCGTCGACCTCGACGGAGACGGGGCCTGCATCTCCGACGGGGAGCCGACGCCGATCGCGTACACGGTCGAGGTGCCGGTGGCCCACCCGCTGCTCGACTTCGAGGACGGGTTCGCCCAGCCGACCTGGACCGCGGCCGAGACCGCGCCGCTCCCGGTGTGGGGGTCGGCGTCCGGTGTGATCGAGCCGAACATCGGGTTCGGGTGGTTCGATCTCGGCCGGGAGGAGATCGTCACCCACGCGTCGCTGGTGTACCGGGTGACTGGCCTCGGGCGCGGCGATTGGTCCGGCGCGACCCTCGACGTGTACCCGTCGTACCAGGGCAACGGCGTCCGGACCCTCGGCTCGATCGAGATCCCGGGCGGACCCGGCGCGTGGGCCCAGGTCACCCGCGACCTGTCGGGGTCGTGCGGGTCGAAGATCGACGCGATCGAGGCGTCGCTGTTCGAGTCTCGGTGGCAGTGGGACATCGACTCGGAGCCGTACTACTTCGACAACCCGGACTGGGTGCTGCTCGACGACGTCGGGTTCGGGGGCGACCCGTGCCCGCAATTCGTCGACACCGACGGGGACGGCGCCTGCGCCGAGGGCACCGATCTCGACGCCGACGGGCTGTGCGTGTCCGCCGGCGAGCCCACGCCGGGCGTGATCGTCGACCCGGACGAGTGACCTACCGGCCGGACGCCCAGGCGCCGCCGGGCTCGGGGACGAACCGGGCGCCGTCGTGGACCCACCGGTCGCAGGTCAGCTGGGTCCCGTCGAGGGTGTACAGCGCCATCGCGGCCGCCCGCCCGCGGTCCGGCTGGTAGCTGTGGCCGGAGGTGCCGCAGTTCACCACCGAGATCGTCGCGCCGTCCGACAGGACGAGATCGCGCTTGTACCCGTGGTGGATGTGGCCGCACGCGATCAGCCGGGGCCGGTGGGGCGCGCGCTCGAGCACCCCGAGCAGGGCCCGGGCGTTCAGCAGGCCGTGCGGCTGGCGATCGTACGGGACGCCGGCCCGGTCGACCGGCGGGTAGTGGATCCCGAGCACGATCGACCGACCGTCGAGCGCCGGGTCCGCGAGCTGGGCCTCGAGCGACCGGAGCTGCGCCTCGGGGACCTGTCCGACCGCGGTCACCAGCGACGGCAGGTTCGGATCGAGGCCGAACACCGTCGCGTCGCCGACATCGACCCGCACCACCCCGGACGCGTCGGCCTGCCCCGACCACGCCCCGAACGTGTTCGCGAACAGCCGGAGGCGCTCCGCCCCGGGGGTGTACGCGTCGTGGTTGCCGCGCAGGATCAGCGTCGGCACCGTGTCGAGCAGCGGTGACAGGGCCTTCAGCGCCTTGGCGAACTCGCTCCGCAGCGCCTGGGCCGTCAGATCGCCGGTGATCAGCACCAGATCCGGCGCGAGCGACCGCAGGTGCGCGACCAGCGCGTCCTGGACCTGGTCGTCGAACTCGTGCCGGCGCCCGCGGGCGTACAGGTTCAGCGTGCCGATCACCCGCCGCGGGGCGAAGTCTCCCCACGACGGCGGCACGAACCAGTGGATGTCGGTCGCGTGGGCGATCCGCACCGTCATCGGCGGGTCCCGCCCGGGCCCACCAGGCCGTACCCGAGCGCCCCGACCGCGGCCGCGGACACCAGCGCCAGCACCACGACCGACGCGATCGGCGCCTCGTCCGGCTCGACCCGCACCACGGTGGTCGCTTCACCGGCCCGGATCCGCGCGACCCCGTCCACCTCGGGGGTCCACCGGACCCGGCCGCGACCGTCGGTGATCCCGATCGCGAGCTCCTTTTCGCCGGCGAGCCCCGGGCGATGGATCACCCGGACCGTCTCGCCGGATCGGGCGTCTCCGGCGTCGTCCTGCACCACCACCACGGTCTCTCCGCCGCGGATCGGCGGCGTCTCGAGCGCGATCCCCGCCCAGGCGGTCGCGGCCAACCATGACGCGATCACGCGGCCCTCCGCGCCAACACCGACCGGGTGGCGACGAACCAGAACCCGACCACCAGGGCGGCCCCGAGCCCGACCGCGTGGAT
>JBEBJW010000420.1:0-6256 GCA_040079715.1 Myxococcota bacterium
GTGTACCGGACCGCGTACAGCGTCGGCGGCGCGTACCTGACGGCCCGGCTCGCGCCGGATCGGCCCCTGGCCCACGCGCTGGTGCTGGGGGTCGTCGGGACGGGCCTCGCGACCGCCGGGTGGCTCGCGACGCGCGGGATGGATCTCGGCCCGGGGTGGTACCCGATCGCGCTGATCGCGCTGTCGATCCCGCAGTGCTGGGCGGGGGGCGCGCTCGCGGTTCGGCCGCGCTGAGGCGGGCGTCCCCAGCGCGGGCGATCCGCGGCTTTCCGAGCTGCGGGCGCGTCACCCGCTCCTGCTCGGCGGAGCTCGCGCTGCTGGACGAACGCGGCGGCGACGCGGGTGGCGGCGGCGGGCCGATCCTGCGGATCGCGTGTGGGGGATCCACGCGTCGTGCGGGCGCGCGGAGCTCCGGGTGGCGTCCCGTCGCAGGACGGCTCCCGCAGGGCCGCGGGGTCGGGGACGCGGGGCGCGGACCACGGCGACGCCGCGACGCGGACCACGACCACCACCACGCCGCGACCCAGCGAGCGCGATGCGTCTGCGGCCCGCCCCGCCGTCCGAACACCCCCTCCGGCGTTCCACGGCGTCCACCGCGCGCGGCCGACGGGACGCCACCTGGCGCTCCGCGGCGCCGGACGACGGGTGGATCCCAAGGTCGCCTCCGAGGGCGGAGGGCGCCGCGCCTGTACCTACGGACGGCCGCGGTGGCGGCGGATCCACAGCAACATCGGGGCCCCGATCCACCCGAGCCCGATCGGGCTCGGCGCGCCCGCGCACCCGCAGCCGGACGACGTGCCGGTGCCGTGGGTCGCTTCGCCCCCGCCGTCGTCGGTGCTGCTGCTCGAGCTGGTGCCGATCGGCGGATCGGTCGGATCGGTGGTGTCGGTGTCGGTCGTGGTGCCGGTGGGCGCCGCGGTGTCCCCGGTCCCGGTGGTCGTCGGGTCGGTCGGGGGGGTGCCGGTGTCCGCCGGCGCGGTCAGCCGGAGGTCTGCGCACTGGAAGTACGACGACTCCCCGGTCGGATCCGGGACCGGGTTCACGGTGTCGCCGTTCATCACCTGGATCACCTGGAGGGTGCAGGTCTCGCACGCCACGTTCGGCAGCGTGACCTGCCACTCCCAGGTGTCACCGACGCCGGTGTTGCCGTCCGATCCCGCCGGATCCGGCACGTCGAGCAGGATGGTGCCGTTGAAGTCCTGCAGATCCGCGCCGTCTTCGTCGAACGCGATCCGCCACCGGCCGGAGTGGCCGACCACCTCGTGCAACCGGACGGTGATCGTCTCGCCCGCGGCGTACTCGTTGATCCGGTCGGTCGACCGGTTCGGATCGCTCAGCGCGGTCGACACGCTGCAGTACTGGTCGTTGCCGGACCCGCCGCACGGGCACGACTTGTTCGCGCTGAACCCGTCGCTCTCGTACCGGGCGATCGGGGTCTCCAGCGCCTCGTGGGCCCAGGCGTCGGACGTGGCGACCATCGACAACAGCGCGATCATCGGGACCTCGGGTTCGGGCCGCGCAGCATACGCGAACCGCGGTCGACCGTCACCCGGAGTCGCCGGTGCGACACCGACGTCGCGGTCCGGACCCCGGTCGGGCGACGATCCCGGTCACGGGCGGCTGGTCCGACGCTTGCACCGCGGGACGGACACTGCACGGGGGAGGGTCGCGTGGTCGGATGGTGGATCGCGGCGTCGGCGCACGCCGCAGGGATCAGCGGGATCGCGGGGGTGGTCGGCGGCGGGCCGGGGTTCGGCGCGGCGGTGTCGGTCGAGCACGCGCGGCCGCTGGTGTACGCGGTCGGGGAGCTCGGGCTGGTCGTCCACGCCCGCCGGTTCGAGCCGGGGTCGATCGTCGGGGTGCCGAGCGCGATGGTCGCGGTCCCGTTCGGCGACCGGTTCGCGATCGGCCCCGCGCTCCGGGCGGACGCGCTGGTCGGCGGGGCCCGCGAGCAGGACCACAGCACCGGGTTCGGCGCGCGGTACGCGGCCGCGGTCGAGGACCCGCTCCTGGTCGTGGTCTACCCGGGCGTCGGGGTCGCGCTGCGGGCGACCGGCGACGGAGGGAGCACGTTCGTGGCGAGCGCGACGTTCGGACTGCCGTTCATGAGCTACGACGTGCTGTTCCCGACGGTACCGACGCCGGTGGTCCAGTACACCCACGCGTCGGGTTGGCGGCTCGGGGCCCGCGCCACCCGGTACCAGGCGACGATCGAGGTCGGACGGGTACTTTGAGCGTGGATCGCCGCCTCGGCACGCCGGGCTTGGCCGGGCTGGCCAGAGCGAGATAGCGGCGAGGGACACGCGGGCGCCCGTTCGACCGGGACGCCGGCCGGGGGACACGTGCCGCTGGGGAATGCAGAGATCCCGCTCCTCGACCACGCCGGGATCGAGGTGGACGGGCGGGCGGACGAGTCTGCGTGGCAGCGCGCGGTGGTCGTCGACGGGTTCGCGACGTTCGAGCCTGCGTACGATCTGCCCCCCACCGGCACCACCGTCGCCCGGGTGATCGCCGACGAACGCGGTCTGTGGTTCCACGTCACCGCCACCGATCCCGATCCGGACCGAATCCGCGCCGCGTTCGGGCGGCGGGACGCGCGCCTGCAGGACGACTGGTGCGGCGTGTACGTGGATCCGGCCGGCGACGGGCAGCGGAGCTACCAGTTCGTCGTGTCGGCCCTCGGGGTCCAGGCCGACGGCACCCTGGTCAGCGGCGCCGAGGAGGCCGATCCGGCGTGGGACGGCCGGTGGTGGTCGGCCGCGCGACGGACCGACCAGGGGTACGAGGTCGAGTTCGGGGTCCCGTGGCGGACCGTCCGCCACCCGCGGGTCGCGGATCGGATCGGGCTGTTCTTCGTCCGCCACGTGTCGCGGTCGGGCGAGACCTCCGGCTGGCCGCGGCTCGACCCGAACGTGTCCGGTCAGCTGGTCCAGCAGGCCGTGCTCGGCGGCCCGGGGGAGCTGCCGAAGACCGTCGGGTTGGACATCATCCCCGAGGTCACCTACGGGGTCGGCGACGACGGACCGAACGACGACCGTCTCGGGTTCGCCGGGATCGCCCCGGGCGTCACCGTCCGCTACGCGCCGTCGGCGGCCCTCCAGTTGCTCGGGACCTTCAACCCGGACTTTTCTCAGGTCGAGTCGGACGAGGCCCAGATCGACGTCAATCGACGCTACCGGTTGTCCGTAGAGGAGAAGCGGCCGTTCTTCCTGGACGGGCAGGAGTGGTTCGACCACCCGTTCGAGAACCTCGTGTACACCCGGAGCATGGTGGCACCCGAGTACGGAGTCCGGGCGACGGCCGAGGCGGACGGTTGGGCGTTCGCGGCGTTGCACGTGCTCGACGGGCGGCCGGGGCCGTCGGTGGTCGAGCACGGCGGGTGGACCGAGGAACAAATCGGCGGCGGTCCGGCGTTCGAGACCGTCCTGCGCGGCCGGCGGACGGTCGGGGCAGACTCGTACGTCGGGATCGCCCTGTCCGATCGGGAGGTCGTCGGTACCGCGCTGACCAACCGGGTCGGGGCGGTCGACGCGCGGGTCCGGCTGTCGGACGGCTGGTCGACCAGCGGCGCCCTCCTCGGGTCGACCACCTCCGGGATCGGCGCGCCGCAGCTCGCGCCGGCCGGGACCGGGAGCCTGGTGTACGGCAGCAAGCACCTCGGGTGGGAGCTGTGGGGAGACGGCATCCACCCAGCGTTCCGCGCAGAGAACGGGTTCGTGACCGAGACCGACCGGCTCGGCGCGGGGTCGGCGCTGTACGTGCGGACCTACACCGCGTCGAAGCTCGTCCCACGCATCTCGCCGTACCTGATCCAGGGCGACGCCGCGCTCACGACCGACGGGCAGCTCAAGCACTACCTGTTCGACCCGGGGGTGTACTGGGCGCTCGGCAACGGCGGGTTCGCGTGGACCGGCGTGTCGCACGCGGGCGAGCGGTTCGCGGGCGCCGATCTCGTGTTCGACCGCGCAGTGCTCGACTTCGAGTCGCCGTGGGCCCGGTGGCTCACCACCGCCGGTGGGTTCGAGGTCGGCACCGCGCCGCTGTACGACCCGGTGGCGCCGGCGGTCGGGTGGCAGGACGACGTGTGGGCCACGATCGCGCTCCAGCCCGTCCCGGAGGTCTCCCTCGAGCTGATCGCGAGCTGGGAGCGGTTCCTGCTCGAAGGCGTCGAGCAGTACGCCGGGTGGGTCGCCCGGGCCCGGCTCGAGGTGTACCTGTCGCGCCGGGTGTTCGCCCGCGCGATCGTCGACCGGTCCGGGTTCGACGGCACCCTCGGGTACGAGGGCCTGGTGGCGTGGGAGCACTCGCCGGGCACCGCGCTGTACGTCGGCGGTCGGCGGGTGGAGGCGGATCCGTGGTCGCCCCCGCCCGAGGCGGACGCGCTGGGGTGGGAGGTGTTCGCGAAGGCGAGCTGGGTGTTCGGGCTGTGAGGGGTTACCAGCCGACGATGAACCTCGCCGGCTTCGCAACATCGGTCTCCCCGCTCCTGCGGACGGTCGGGTCGGTCCTGCTCGCGCCGGTCCTGCTCGCGCCGGTCCTGCTCGCCGCGGGGATCGCTTTCGCCGAGGCCCCCTCGGCCGCGCCGCCGTCGGCCGCCCCGAAGGCGACGCGGGCGGACTACGCCCTCGACGTCTCGCGGACCACCGCGGCGGTGAAGGTCGGGCAGCCGGGCACCCTGAGCGTCACGTTCGTCCCGAAGAACGGGACCAAGCTCAACCTGCAGGCGCCGCTCGCGGTCACCGTCCGGCCGAACCCCGCGGTCGCGGTGGACGACGCGGCGCTCGACCTGGCGAACGTCCGGGATCCCGCCGCGCACGACGTCGAGGTCACCACCGGCGTCCGCGGGCTCACGGCCGGCCAGACCGTGGTGGCGCTCGACGTGTCGTTCTATCTGTGCACCGACGCGTGGTGTCAACGAATGACCGACGCGGTCTCGGTGCCGATCGACGTCGCCCCGTGATCCGCGTTCCGCGCGACCGCACGGTCACGCCCGCCGAAGGCCGCTGACCACCACCCCGATCGCGGTGACGAGCATCCCGAGGCAGGTGCCGCACAGGACGATCCGCGGTCCGACCAGCCCGAGCAGCACCCCGCCGACGCTGGTGCCGATCAGCATCCCGCCGAAGATCACCAGCCGGAAGATGCTGCTGACCCTCCCCTGATAGGCGTCCGGCACCAGCGACATCCGGTAGGTCGCCTGGGCGACGTTGTACGCGGGGATCGTCGACTCGACGATCGCCCATCCGGCGATGATCATCCACGGGTGAGTCGCCCCGGCCATCAACGGGATCGCGAGGACCGGGATCCCCGTCGCGAGCAGGAAGATGGTGCCGATCCGGAGTCTGGCGACCGCCGCGGGTGCCACCAACGCCCCCAGGATCCCGCCGAGCCCCCCGAGGCTGAACAACAGGCCGATCGCCTGGGCTGAGGCGGACAGCTCGCGCGCCAGGACGATCACCGCGAGGTACACGGGACCGTTGACGATCACGATCGTCATCGTCAGCAGCGCCATCCGCCTGAGCTGAGGCTGTGACCACAGGTACCGGAACCCCGCCACGATCTCGCTCCGAACGTCGGTCGGCTCGGCCGGCTCGCTCCGCTCCGCCTGGAACTCGACCCGCACCCACAGCAGCGAGATCGCCGACACGAGGTACGACAGGCTGTCGACCGCGAACGCCACCGCGGCCCCGGCGACGGTCGATCGGGCGAGCCCGATCAGCGTCCCGGCGACGCCCGGCCCGACGAGCTGGGCGGCCGAGCTGGCGGCCTCGTCGAGCGCGCCGGCGCGCGCGAGGTCCTCCGGGCGCACCACCCGCGGCAGCGCCGAGAACTGCGCGATCCCGAACAACACCGCTGCGGTGCCGGAGATCGCGGCCACGATGTACAGCTGCGCCAATCCGAGCATCCCGAGCGCGTACGCCACCGGGACCGACCCGACCGCGGCGAACCGCACCAAATCGCACAGGATCATCACCCGACGTCGGTCCCACCGGTCGACCAACGCGCCGGAGTGCAAGCTGAACACCAGGTTCGGGATCAGCGACGCGGACGCGATGAACCCCGCCTGGGCCGGGGAGTCGGTGATCGCCAACACCAACAGCGGGAGGGACAGCTCGACGATGCTGGTGCCGAGCACCGACACGGTCTGCCCGCTCCAGATCAGCAGGAAGTCGCGGTTCCGCCAGATCGGCGGCGCGCGGGTCGCGGGGGCGGGCAGGGTCGCCCCGTCGGCGGCGCTCACCGGGCACCCCCGAGC
>JBEBJW010000421.1:0-6255 GCA_040079715.1 Myxococcota bacterium
CCCGCCCATGCCGCCGCCGCCGCCGCCGCCCTGCGGCATCGACTTCTCCTTCTTCGGGATCTCGGCGATCATCGCCTCGGTGGTCAGCAGGAGGGCCGCGACCGACGCGGCGTTCTGGAGCGCGTACCGGGTGACCTTGGTGGGATCGATCACGCCCATCCCGATCATGTCGCCGTACTCACCGGTCCGGGCGTTGAACCCGAAGTTCCCGGTGCCGTTCCGGACCTTGTCCAGGACGACCGCCGGCTCGAGCCCGCCGTTCGACACGATCATCCGCAGCGGCTCCTCGCACGCCCGGCGGATGATGTCGACGCCGAACTGCTGCTCCTTGTCGATCGACAGGCCGTCGAGGACCTTCGACGCGCGGATCAGCGCGACGCCGCCGCCCGGGAGGATCCCCTCTTCGACCGCGGCCTGGGTCGCGTGGAGCGCGTCCTCGACCCGGGCCTTCTTCTCCTTCATCTCGACCTCGGTCGCCGCCCCGACCTTGATGATCGCGACGCCGCCGGACAGCTTCGCCAGCCGCTCCTGGAGCTTCTCGCGGTCGTAGTCGGAGCTGGTGTCGTCGATCTGGGTCTTGATCTGCTTGATCCGGGCCTGGATCGCCTCCATCGTGCCGCCGCCGTCGATGATCAGCGTCTTCTCCTTGCCGATCACGACCTTCTTCGCCTGGCCGAGGTCCGCGAGGGTCACCGACTCGAGCTTGGTGCCGAGCTCCTCGGCGATCAGCTTGCCGCCGGTGAGGGTGGCGATGTCGCCCAGCATCGCCTTCCGGCGATCGCCGAACCCGGGCGCCTTGACCGCGCAGCACACGAGGGTCTTGCGGAGCATGTTGACGACGAGCGCCGCCAGGGCCTCACCCTCGACGTCCTCGGCGATGATCAGGATCGGACGACCGACCTCGACGATCTTCTCGAGGAGCTTCAGCATGTCGCGCATCGTGGAGATCTTCTTCTCGTGAACCAGGATGTACGGGTTCTCGAGGACGGTCTCCATCCGGTCGCCGTCGGTGATGAAGTACGGCGACAGGTAGCCGCGGTCGAACTGCATCCCGTCGACGGTCTCGAGCAGCGTCTCGAGGCCCTTGTTCTCCTCGATCGTGATGACGCCGTCCTTGCCGACCTTGTCCATCGCCTCGGCGATCTTGTTGCCGATCTCCTCGTCGCCGTTCGCCGAGATGGTGCCGACCTGGGCGATCTCGGTGCTGCGGGTCGGGTCGACCTCGCGCGAGAGGGTGTGGAGCTCGTTGACGACCGCCTCGACGGCCTTGTCGATCCCGCGCTTCAGGTCCATCGGCGAGTGACCGGCGGCGACCAGCTTGCTGCCGGTGCGGTAGATCACCTGGGCCAGCACGGTCGCGGTGGTGGTGCCGTCACCGGCCACGTCGGAGGTCTTGGACGCGACCTCCTTCACCATCTGCGCGCCCATGTTCTCGAACTTGTCTTCGAGCTCGATCTCCTTGGCCACGGTCACGCCGTCCTTGGTGACGACCGGGGCGCCCCACGACTTCTCGATCACCACGTTCCGGCCGCGCGGGCCGAGGGTGACCTTCACGGCGTTGGCGAGCGTGTCGACACCAGCCAGGATCTTGTTCTTGGCGGCGACGTCGAACAGGATTTCCTTCGCGGACATTGCAGCTCCTCGAAAAAAGGGGGATTGGCAGCGGGACCCGGCAGGTCGCACCGGCGGACCACCGGACGATCGGTTCGATCGGCCAGGGGAGCGGCGCGGGCCGGGCTTCGGCGGGACCGGGGAATCAGCTCTCGACGATCCCGAAGATCTCGTCTTCGCGGAGGACCAGGCGCTCCTCGCCGTCGACCTTGATCTCGGTGCCCGAGTAGCGACCGAACATCACCTTGTCGCCTTCCTTGACCACGAGCGGCTTGACGTTGCCGTCGTCGCCGAGGCGTCCCTGGCCGACCGCGAGCACGACCCCCATCAGGGGCTTCTCCTTCGCGGTCTCGGGCAGGAACAGCCCCTTCGCGGTCTTGGTCTCTTCCTCGGCCCGCTTGATCAGGACCCGATCGTAGAGCGGTCGAACCTGCATCGCAACCTCCTTGCGACCGGCCGGAACCGGCTGGTACGCTACATCTGAAGCTAAAGGACAAGCAGTGGCGGATGGACCGCCGCGGGGGCAGACGGGCTCCCCGCGTCGGGGGCAGTGGTAGGCACCCGGGTCCGGCGCGTCAAGGGGGATCGAGCAACGAGCGGCAGGTCAGGAGGAACCCAGTGAAGTCAGAGGTCGAGACCAGCACCAGCCTGTTCGATTGGTTTCACGGTCGGGTGAAGGACGCCCACCGCGTGGTGGGGGCCGAGCTGTCGACCGACAGCGAGCTGTACCTCGCGTCGCTCCTCACGGATCGCGCGCGCACCGACCGGCCGGGGCTCCCGGAGTCCACCCTGGTCGAGCTGCACGCGCGGGCCCAGGGCGCGTCGCCGTCCGAGAGCGCCCGAACGTACCGGGAGCTCGGCGATCGCTCGCTGTACACGGTGGGGTACTTCGAGGAGAGCCTCGCCCGCAGCACCGTCGGCCCGAGCTACTACTGCGACATGGGCGCGGCCGCGTACCTGCGGGTCGACCAGGTGTTCAAGCGGTGGTTCTCGAACGCGTTCGACGGCGTGTTCGAGGAGCTCGCCGAGCAGTTCCGAGGCTGCGCGCGGATCCTGCGGGAGGTCCGCCGGACGGTCGACGACGAGCCCGACGTGATCATGCGCCTGTACCGCCAGTGGACCGAGACGGGCTCGGAGGACGCGGCCGCGCGGCTCCGGGCGCACGGACTGGTGCTCCCCCCGCGCACCCAGGAGGCGTGACGGCCCTCGGTCGGTTCGGTGCCCGCCGGTCGCCCTCGGAGACGGCCCGGCACGATCCAGCGGCCTTGACGAGGGGGGGCGGGGTGCATAAAGCGGACCAGTTGCCCCGCGGCCGGTCACGTCTGGTGACGTGCGTCGCGTCCCCGCCCCCATTCGGGCGACCGGAGTTCTCATGGCGCGAATCACCGTCGAAGACTGCCTCGAAGCGGTTCCGAACCGGTTCTCCCTCGTGCTGGTGGCCGCCGAGCGGTCGAAGCAGCTCCTCAAGGGCGCCCAGCCGCTGATCGAGAACGAGGACGAGAACAAGGAAGTCGTCACCGCGCTCCGCGAGATCGCGGCGGGCAAGTTCCACATCGACGACTCCGGCGTCACCGGCGAGGAGCGCTGGCTCCCGAGCCACCGCCAGACGGGCCCTGCCCCGGTCGACGACGAGCTCCCGCCCGAGGCGTAGCGGAATCCGGCCCCGCACAGGGGCCACGTCGCTGGTCCGGCGCGGCTGATCCGGCCGGCCTGCCCCTGCTGGTCACGATCCTGGTCCCGGAGTTCCGATGAACGGCGAAGACATGAAGTTCGACGTGCGGTCGATGAAGTACCGCCAGCGGCGCGGCGAGATCAGCGACGAGGAGCTCGCGAAGCACCTCGCGTCGATCCCGGACGAGGCATCCGAGGCGGAGGAGACGCGCACCCAGTTCGTCGCCACGTTCGAAGAGCGCAACTACCGCAACTGACGCGAACCGGCCCGGTGGTTCGCGCGAACGCCCGGTTCGGTCCGTCCGACCGCGTGCTGGGCGCTCCAGCGACATCGGGCTCCACCACGAGCGGATCGGGCCGCGCTGCGGAGGACCGGAGCCCGGCGGGAGGCGAGATGTCGGCCAGCGCCAAACCACCGGTGCGAGGTCCGGTCCGCGCGGACCGTGGGACCACGCTGACCTGCAAGGGGTGGGTCCAGGAAGCGGCCCTCCGGATGCTGATGAACAACCTGGATCCGGACGTGGCGGAGCGCCCCGAGGATCTGGTGGTGTACGGCGGCACCGGCAAGGCAGCCCGCAATTGGGAGGCGTACGATCGGATCGTCGACGCGCTCCGGAGGCTCGAAGACGACGAGACGCTGCTCGTGCAGTCCGGCAAGCCGGTCGCGGTGTTCCGCTCCCATCCGGACGCGCCGCGGGTGCTGATCGCGAACTCGAACCTCGTCGGGAAGTGGGCGAACTGGGAGACGTTCGCCGAGCTCGAGCGCAAGGGCCTGATCATGTACGGCCAGATGACGGCCGGCTCGTGGATCTACATCGGCACCCAGGGCATCCTCCAGGGCACGTACGAGACGTTCGTGGCCGCCAGCCGCACCCACTTCGGCACCCCGGACCTCGGCGGTCGGATCGTGCTCACCGGCGGACTCGGCGGGATGGGCGGCGCCCAGCCCCTCGCGGCGACGATGGCCGGCGGGAGCATCCTGGCGATCGACGTCGATCCGCACCGGATCCAGCGCCGGCTCGAGACGCGGTACCTCGACGAGGTGGCCCACGACCTCGACGACGCGGTGGCCCGGGTCGAGCGGTACCGTCGCGACGGGATCGCCCGGTCGGTGGGGGTGCTCGGCAACTGCGCCGAGGTGCTGCCGGAGCTCGTCCGCCGCGGGTTCCGGCCGGACCTCGTCACCGACCAGACCTCGGCCCACGATCCGCTGAACGGCTACGTCCCCGCCGGGCTGACCCTCGAGGCCGCCGCGGCGCTGCGCGCGTCCGACCCGGTCGCGTACGTGGCCCGGTCCAAGGAGTCGATGGCCGCCCACGTCCGCGCGATGGTCGCGTTCGGCGAGCGGGGCGCGCACGTGTTCGACTACGGCAACAACCTGCGCGCGATGGCCGAGGACGGCGGCGTGCCGCACGAGGTCGCGTTCTCGTTCCCCGGGTTCGTCCCGGCGTACGTCCGGCCGCTGTTCTGCGAGGGCAAGGGCCCGTTCCGGTGGGCCGCGCTGTCGGGCGACCCGGCGGACATCCAGGTCACGGACGAGGCGCTGATCGCCGCGTTCCCGAACGATCTGGCGCTGGTCCGGTGGCTGAAGATGGCCCAGGAGCGCGTGCGGTTCCAGGGCCTGCCGTGTCGGATCTGCTGGCTCGGGTACGGCGACCGCGCCAAGGCCGGCGCGATCTTCAACGAGCTCGTGCGCACCGGAAAGGTCAAGGCCCCGATCGTGATCGGCCGGGACCACCTCGACTGCGGCTCGGTGGCGTCGCCGAACCGCGAGACCGAGGCGATGAAGGACGGCTCCGACGCGATCGCCGACTGGCCGATCCTGAACGCGATGATCAACGCGGTGAACGGGGCGAGCTGGGTCAGCTTCCACCACGGGGGCGGCGTCGGGATGGGCTACTCGCTCCACGCCGGGATGGTGGTGGTGGCGGATGGGACCGAGGCCGCAGCGAAGCGGCTCGACCGGGTGCTGACGAGCGACCCGGGGATGGGCGTCGTGCGCCACGCCGACGCCGGGTACGACGACGCGATCGAGGTGGCGAAGGCGCGGGGGGTGAAGATCCCCGGCGTCACCTGGTGACGCGCCCGGTCACGTTTGGTCGGAGGGTGAACAGGACCGGACTGCCCGCCGTCTGTCCGCGCAGAGATGATGGGGGCTCGACGATGACCGAACTTCGCCTCGTGTCGCCGCGGCGCGGCAACCACCCGGAAGACGAGTGGATCAAGGACCTCGCGCGGACCGATCGGCGGACCGCGTCCGACTGGGTGGTCCGCAAGTACCGCGAGCCGCTGTTCCACCACGCGGCGTGGATCCTCAAGGACTGGGAAGAGGCCATCGACGTGGCCCAGGACGTGTTCGTCAAGGCGATGCGCGAGCCGCGGCTGTTCGAGCCCGAGTTCAAGATCAAGGCCTGGCTGTACCGCGTCACCAGCAACCTGTGCTTCAACCGGGTCCGCGATCGGCGCCGCCGGACCGCGATCCTCGACACCGTACCGCGCGCGACCAGCGACGAGGCCGATCAGCCGGACGTGGTGTTCGCGAACGAGCGCCAGCAGCAGATCCTGTCGGCGATCGACCGCCTGACCGAGGACCACCGCGAGATCCTGATGCTCCGGTACTACAGCGACCTGTCGTACGCCGAGATCAGCGATACGCTCGGGATCAAGCTCGGCACGGTGATGAGTCGGCTGTCCCGGGCGCGGAGCCAGCTGGTGGAAGCCCTCGACGGCTCCGGGGTTGACTGGGAGTAGAGGCGGCGATGGATTGCACCGAGGTCCGAGATCGGCTGATCGCGCTCGACGACGGCGAGCTCGGCGCGAGCGAGCGGTTGCAGGTCGAGCGGCACCTCGCTGGCTGCGCGGGGTGCGACCGTCACCGGAGCCGACTGCGAGCGTCCGCGCCGCGCCGGCCACCCGCCGCGCCCCGGGCGGTGCTCGATCGGTTGGCCGAGGATCGCGTCGATCGACACGACC
>JBEBJW010000422.1:0-6253 GCA_040079715.1 Myxococcota bacterium
TGGACCCAGGGGTCGGTGGCGGCCCAGGCGGACACGCAGGACTTCGTGGGGGTGTACGGGCGCGAGCTGACCCGGTACGCGTCGACGCCGGACTGGGCGCTGGACGGGTACCACGGGTCGGAGCCGAACCTGACGCAGGAGGTGGTGCAGTTCGGCGCGCGTCACCTGGCCCTTCGGGACGGGCTGTGGATGCAGCCGGAGCCGCTGCTGTACCTCGGGCTGACGAACGGGGACCTCGGGAACCCGCTCGGGTACACGGGGCTGTACGCGGGCGGGAACCCGAACGTGTACCAGGACCGGACGGGGCGGAACCCGCTGGTGGCGGCGATCGCGGTGGTGGGGGGCTTCACGGCGGCGGAGGTGACGGCCGCGGCGGTGACGTCGGCGGTGGTGGGCACCCTCGTATACTCGGTGGTGGACCCGCAGGGGTCGCAACAGGCGATGCAGGCGGTGCTGGACACGGCCGACTTCGCGGTGGATGGGCTCCGGCAGGGGATGTCGACGGTCGGTGCGGTGGTTGGGGCCGGGTTGTCCGCGGCTTCAGGACAGGGTGAGGACCGCACGCTAGGACATGAGATTGCTCATCACCCTGACGGCCATGCCTGGGACCACGCCCTGGACGGTGACTTCGGTGACATCTCGGACAAGGACGATCTCGCCGACCTTCTGGACGGCATCATCAGCAACCCGGAAGACTCCAAAGAGCTGGGAGGCGGCCGCCAGGCTTGGCTCGGCGACGACGGCACCATCGTGATCCACAATCCCGATGGGCCATCAACAGCCTTCAATCCAGACAATCAGGGCAAGTCCTCACAGGACTACTGGGACGACCTCTGATGGGAGGCAGCGACATGGAGCTTTCACGCGAAGAAACGGCCCTGCTCGGTCGGGTGGTGACGGACGTGCTGGCTGAAAAGGTGTTCTTTTCTTTGGGAGAAATGACCACGATCACGGGCTGGTCGAAAGGCGAGGTGGCGGCCCTTGCTTCTGCACTGAAGGCCGGACACAGGACACTGTCCGTCTCCGAGCTGCGGTTCTTGGGACAGGCATGGTACGCCTGGTTCGTTGCTGCAAAGAACGGGAGACTTCGAGCAGCGGAAGACGAGATTGACCTGGGCGAGCGGTTCGATCAGCGTCGCCGAGCCTGGGCCGGTAGGTGAACTGGAGTGAGGGGCGCGTGCAGGTGGAGGTCGATGGCATTGTCTGGGCGCGCTTGGCGCCCGGCTCGAAGCCAGGGTGGTCGAGGTTGGCCGCCCTTCCGGGACCACTCGCGAACCCGATGAGCGAGGAACAGCGATGAAGGATTTGCGTGGCCTGGGTGGCATGGCTGCCACTGTTCAAGAAGTTCGCGATGTCGAGAACCGACTGGGCCTGCGGCTGCCTGACCAACTGGTGGAAGTGCTCACTCAGGCTCCGCTCGGCGGACTCACCTTCACGCTGTCAGAGGATGAGGATCCGTCAGGCTTGGGCGTCGACATGAGGTGGATGACTCCGAAACAGATTGTGGAGGAGGGGACGGAGACCTACCCTGGAATCTCGGCAGTTTCGGCTGATTATTTGCCGATAGGTATCGACCTGACGGGAGGCGGGGATCCCTACTTCGTTCGACTCGACGATTTGGCGTTAGTTCGGATCCCGCACGATGCGATTCGGGGTGATGCCCTCGTGATGGAGGCCGTCGAGCTTGTGGCGCTCTCGCTCGACGCGTTCATCGACCATGCCACTGCGGGCCGGTGATGCTTGGTGTACGGTCGTCGCTGCGTCGGGTCGGATCGATCTGCTCGACGTCCTGATCATCGCACAAGCCGGAGCTCACCATGTCCCCGTCTGCAGGGGTGTCGAAAGTTGAACGCCCAGCCACGCCACCACGGACGACGACCTCGAGGACGCTGCGGCACGGGTGTCGTCGGGCGACTTGGTGTCGAGATGAGCACTCAAGCTGCACTCCGTCCGAGGCACGTCCCCGATGCTGACGATGCGCCCCATCAACGAACCGGCATGGTTCGATTCGGGGATCCGCGCCGCGGTCGACGCGTTGGACCACGGCGCGTACATTCGTTGGCAGCAGGGCGATCCTGTGGACTCGCAGTACCCGCATACCCAGCTGGGGACAAGGCAAGACGGCAGCAAGGCCCCTACAAGCAGGCGCGTTGAGTTCGGGGATGGCGGCAAGCCCGTCAAGGACATCGACTTCACAAACCGCGGGAGAAAGGACCATACGAGCCCACACGAACACAATACCTGGAGAACGAGACCGGTCCGGTCGTACGCCGAAGCGAGGTCCGCCCGAGCCGCTGGAGGTGGAATGAGCGTCGAATTTCCGATGTGGAAACACGGCCAGAAGCGACTTCTGGATGTTGTCCTCTCGCGGGTCCCCAACGGTCTCCACTGGCGGCTCCGGTGGTTCGATGGGGTGGTACGCGCGAGCTACGGTGGCGCTCCTCCCATGGGGTGCCACATCGACCTTGCGGTCTCCGACGCAGAACTCCGACGGCTTGCAGCCTCGCTTGAAGACTTGAACGATGTCGTTCTGTCGGCAAGTTCTGTTGACGGTGTCCTCCACGTGGAGTGCGAGGATTCTGATCGCTGGGTAATCCGCGGGAGTGGATCGTTGGCCGCAGTGGAGAACATGTTCCACGACCTTGGTGGGTGAAGACGGTGTCCCAGCGTCGGTCGGTGCGGCATCCTCGCCTGTCGCCTGTCAACGCCCGCGGGCGGAGAACGTCCCGCGGATCCCCGCACACCCATCGCGGCTTGACCTGGTTGTGGTCCGGGTCGCCCGCGTCGAGCAGTTCTCCGCGCCGAGCGAGGCCTCGAACCTTTCGGCGAGGGTCCACCCGATCCGCGCGTCGAGCAGCACGATCGCGTCCGCAGCGACTACGGTGGGATGCACGGTGAGATCATGGAGAACGTTACCCTGGACGACCTCTACTTCGGGGTCGAGATCTGCGTCAGAACCCGAACGGGCCGTTGCGGATCACCATCGCGAGCTTGCGACGCTGCTCCGGGTTCAACAGCCCGTGGACCTGCTGGACCGCGGCCACCACCGCGTCGCGCTCGCGGGTCGCCGCGGTGACCCGGGCCTCCGCCGCCGCCTCGACCGCGCCGCGATCGAACGCGTCCGCCTCGAGCGCGTCCGCGAGCCGGGACTGGGTCCGCCGACCGTCGAGCGCCGCCTGCTCGCGCTCGAGCCGCAGCGTGTCGAACACCTTGGACAGCGCCGCGGCCTGTGCGTCGTCGAGATCGAGGCGGTCGATCAGGAACCGCAGGGGACGGCGGACGCCGCCACCCGGGCCGTGCGGGCCCATCGGACCGCGGTGGAACGCGCGACCGTGACCATGCGGGGCGCCGTGGCCCCCACGCCAGAACGGGAACATCTGAACTCCTGCGCGCCGGGGTGAACCACCACCGGCGGGGACGGTTGATGCGAGGGCGAAGCGCCACCCGCACCGGTGTCCTAACCGTCCCTCAACCCCCCGGCGCGACCAGGCGGACGATCGCCTCCTCCTGCCGCTTCGCGTCCTCGTACCCGAGCGCCTCGATCGCCCCGGTGAACGCCTTGTCGAAATAGATGTACGAAAGCAGATCCGCGTCGGGGCCGGTCCGCCCGGCCGCCCGCTCGAGAAGCTGGAGCGCCGCCCCGTGGACGTTCGGCGGGCAGGTCCGGAAGATGTGGGCCGCCATCGCGCCGAGGTCCTCCGACGGCGTCAGGAACAGGATCTCCGCCCGCCGGAGCCCGAGGTCCGCCTCGAGCCCGGTCGCGAACGCCTGCCCGAACCGGTGGGTGCCCCAGTCGATCAGGCGGTTGACGTGCTCGGCCTCGAGCATGTCCATCTCGACCGGGTCGAGCAGCAGCGCGTTCAGCAGCTTGCCGACCAGGAACGCGAGGTTCGCCGGCTGGGGCGGGCGCGCGAGGTCCTGGGTCGCCCGCTTCAGGCTGATCACCAGCACCCGGTCGGCGCCGTCGCGGAGGACCGGCCACAGCGGCGTGTTCTGGCGCAGCCCGCCGTCGACGTGGAGCACGCCGTCGATCTCGACCGGGGGAAACAACAGCGGCAACGCGCCGCTCGCCAGCGCGTGCTGCGGCCCGATCTGCGTGTGGACCACCCGGACCCCGGGGCGGGCCGGCCAGTCCGGCGGGGTCGTCCGGTCGACGAACAGCACGTGCCGCCCGGTGCCGAGATCGGTCGCGCCGACGACCCAGGTGAGCCCGTGCTCGGCGATCATCGCCCGGGCCCGCGCGGTCGGGAAGTGGTCCTCGACCAACGCCCGGAGCGGCGTCGGGTCCGCGACGGCGAACGCGCGGTCCGACAGCGCCGCCCGCATCGACCGCACCAGGTCGCCGTACGTCACGTCGAACACCTGCGGGATCTCGATCGTCCGCCACCGGTTCGCGATCCACGCGAGGCCGTCCGGGTCCCGCGCGACGACGAACGCGCCGTTCAGCGCGCCCACGCTGGTCCCGGAGACCACGTCCGGCCACGGGGGCCGCCCGAGCCGCTGCGCCAGCTCGCCGTACACGAACCGAAGCACGCCGGCCTCGTACGCCCCGCGCGACGCGCCGCCGGCCAGGACCAGGGCGAGGCGGCTCACCGCTGGCGCGCCTTGGTGGACGCGCGGGCCCGAGGACCCGGGAGCCCCGCCCGACGGCGCTCCTCCGCCCGGATCGTCTTCGCGGTCGCCGCCCAGGCGCAGATCGGGCACGTGGTCCAGTCGTGGCGGAGCGCCGGGCAATGTTCGCGGCCGAACAGGATGATCTGGAGGTGCCGGCGGATCCACGTGTCCTCCGGGAACACCGCCTTCAGATCGCGCTCGGTCGCGGTGACGGTGGTACCGGCGGACAGGCCCCACCGGGCCGCGAGCCGGTGGATGTGCGTGTCGACCGGGAACGTGGGCACCCCGAACGCCTGCGCGAGCACCACCGACGCCGTCTTGTGGCCGACCCCGGGGAGGGCCTCGAGCGCCGGGAACGTGCGCGGGACCACGCCGCCGTGCTGGTCGACCAGGATCCGCGACAGCCCGACCAGCGCCTTCGCCTTCTGCGGGGCGAGCCCGATCTGGCGGATCAGCGCCTGGACCTCGTCGACCGGGACCGCCGCCAGCGCCGCCGGGGTCGACGCGCGGGCGAACAGCGCCGGCGTGACCTCGTTCACCTTCTTGTCGGTGGTCTGGGCGGACAGCACCACCGCCACCAGCAGGGTGAACGGGTCGACGTGGTCGAGCGGGATCGGCGCCCCCGCGGGCGCGGAGTCCGTCGGCGGGTACAGCGCGTCGAGCACGGCGCCGATCCGGGTCGCTCTGTCGGCCTTCCGCATCGCCCCCGCACGTAACCCCGTCAGCCGCCGAGTCGCTGCTTGAGCCGGATCGCGAGGTCGAACACCCGCATGTACAGCAAGGTGCGGCTCGACTCGTCCTTCGGCTGGTAGGCGTCGGTGACGTACGGGACGTACACGCTGTGCCGCAGGCTGGCCCACCCGGTGTGCGGCGAGGCATGGACCCGGTGCCAGGTGCGCCCGTCGTGGACCGTGAGATCGCCCGGCCAGGTCTCGACCGCGACCTCGCGCGGGTCCGGCGCGTGCGACACGAAGTACAGCTTCTCGAACAGCAGCGCGCGCAGCCCCTGCCGGTGGGTACCGGGGATGATCCGCAGCCCGCCGTCTTCCGGACGGATCCGGTCGAGGTGGAGCCCGACATTGAGCTGCGGCCCGGGCATCTTCCAATTGTAGAACACGTCCCGCAGGCCGTCGGTGTGCCACCCGAGCCCCGGGCGCAGGCTGCCGGGCGCCCGGAGGTACCGGTTGAGCACGACGCCGTCCTTCTCGCGGTCGCCGATCCGCGCGTCGTCGCCGACCAGCCGCCGGACCGGCTCGAACCGGGGATCCCGGACGAACGCGTGGATGTAGTCCGAGAACAGGCTGGTGAACGCGAGCCGCTGGAGGAACGGCTTGCCATCCGGATCCTTGCCGAACCACACCGGGATCCCGTTGACCCGGGTCCGGCCCTCGGCCTCGATCCGCTCCTGGACGCGCTTCGCCTCGAGCTTCCACCGCTCGGCCTCGTCCGCCGACGCCACCCGGTCGAACACCAGGTACCCGTTGCGGTCGAGGAACGCGCGTTGGATCGGGGTGACCTGGTCGCGCAGCCGGAACCGGGTGTCGAGCGCCAGGGACTCGACCAGGGTGGCGGCGGTGTCGGGCGACATCGTGAGCCACGCGGACTCGTCGAGCGGGGGAGGGGGCAGATCGTCGACGAC
>JBEBJW010000423.1:0-6251 GCA_040079715.1 Myxococcota bacterium
GAGATGGGGGTGGGGAGGTGGGGAGGAGACGGGGAGAACACGCGACGACACCGGGCGGTGCCGCGAAGGGTCCATCGGAGGGTCCCGGATCGGCTTTAGCCCTTTCGGGACCTGCGGGCCAAGATGACCACTGCGGCGATGCCGAAGCCAGGGAACCCCGCGAATGCGCCGTAGGAGGATGCGTCGCACCCGCACACCGTCACCGATTTGCCACCGCCGGTGTCGGCCGTGTCGACGGACCAGGGAGCGCCGCCGCCCGTGGGATCGCACGGGTCGCCGACGCCGTCGAGGTCTGCGTCCGACTGGAGCGGGTTCGCGACGGTCGGACAGTTGTCGTCCCGGTCGACGATGCCGTCGCCGTCGATGTCGCGTCCGTCGGGATCCACGTGGGCGCCGGTGTCTCCGGTGTCGCCGGGGGGCGTGGTGGTGGTGGTGGTCGTGGGCCCGCCCGAGTCGTCCGCGAGCCCGGTCTCCCCGCCGACGGCGCCGGTGTCGTCGGTCCCGCCGTCGGTGGTCCCGCCGGTGTCGCCGGTCTGGCCCGGCCGCCCGGTATCGCCCGTGTGGCCCGTGTCGCCCGTGTGGGCCGGCGGTCCGGCGGTGTCGCCGGTCGAGGCCCCGGAGGCGCCGGTGTCGCCGGTCTCGGTGGGAAGCGTGCCGCCGCCGCCGGTCTCGCCGGTGGTCGCGGTCCCGACGCCGCTGTCGACCGGGGCCCCAGTGTCGGCCGTCTCGCCCGAGCCGACCGGCGGCAACCCCGAGTCCACCACGTCGACGCCGGTGTCTGCGCCGGCCCCGGTGTCGAACAGCTCGCTGACCAGCCAGACCCACCCGACCATGATCGACCCCGGCCCCAGAGGATCATCGTATGCCGAGTCAGCGGATCGAGGGGAGCGACGGCGCGAGATCCCGGGCGAAGTAGCTGATGATCACGTCGGCGCCGGCCCGCTTCATCGACAGCAGCATCTCGCGCGCGATCGCCACCCCGTCGATCCACCCGCGATCCGCCGCCGCCTTGACCATCGCGTACTCGCCGCTGACGTTGTAGCAGGCGATCGGGAGATCGAACCGGTCGCGCAGGGCCCGCACCACGTCGAGGTACGCGAGCGCCGGCTTGACCATCAGCACGTCCGCGCCCTGCTCCACGTCGAGCGCGGCCTCGCGGAGCGCCTCGCGGACGTTGCCGGGATCCATCTGGTACGTCTTGCGGTCCCCGAACTGGGGCGCAGAGTCGACGGCTTCGCGGAACGGCCCGTAGAACGCCGACGAGTACTTGACCGCGTAGCTCATCACCGGCAGCTCCACGTGGCCGCTCTCGTCGAGCGCGGTCCGGATCGCGCCGATCATCCCGTCGATCATCCCGGACGGCGCGACCATGTCCGCCCCGGCCTTCGCGTGCGACACCACCTGGCGCTGGAGGTTGACCAGCGTCTCGTCGTTCAGCAGGGCCCCGGTCGGGGAGACCACGCCGCAGTGGCCGTGCGACGTGTACTCGCAGAAGCACACGTCGGTGATCACGTACAGCTCGGGCCACCGCTGCTTGAGCAGCCGGACCGCCCGCTGGACGATCCCGTGCTCGTCGTCCCAGGTGTCGCTCCCGACGGCGTCCTTGTGGGCGGGCAGGCCGAACACCAGCACCGAGCGGACCCCGGCGGCGAGGATCGCGTCGACCTCGGCCGGCAGCGCCTCGAGCGACAGCTGGGCGATCCCCGGCATCGACGACACCGGGCGGGCCGGACCCGGCTCGTGGGTGACGAACAGCGGCATCACGAGGTCTTCGCGGAACAGCGTGTGCTCGCGGACCAGCTCGCGGATCACCGGCGTGGCGCGCAGGCGGCGGGGACGGCGCGGGTACACGAACATGGGACGACCTCCGGGGCGGCGTCCTAACCCGCGGCGGTCGTCCCGCGCGACGCCGTCAACCTCGGCCGTCCCCTCCTCCCGCCGGGGATCGCCCCGCGCCGGCGACCGCTGCGGCGAGCCACACCCCGAGCTCGTAGCCGATCAGCATCGGCCACAGCGGGAGCATCGACCGGCGGTAGAACTCGAGCTCGGCCAAGGTCTCGAGCCCGCGGGCGGTGGCTTCGGCGCCGTTCTCGTCCTTCGCGTCCGGGATCGTCAGGTACCGGTACGCGAGCGGGATCGCGACCACCGCCATCGCCACGGCGTACGCGGGCATCACCAGGGGCGCGATCGGCTCCACCAGCGCGAGCGCGAACCACGCCGCCATCGTGACCGCGCCGGCCGCGGCCCCGATGCCACCCCACCGACCGTCCCGCATCGACCGGCGGCGGTCTCGGTCCAGCGCGATCCACTCCGCCTCAGCGGGGACGGTCGGGTCCATCAGGACCTCGTCCGGATGGACCGCGCACGTCGGACCGGTCACCTCGCGCCCACACCCTGCACAGTACGGCATGCCAGGGTCTACGCGGGACGCGGCCGGATCATTGCTCGGTGACCGATCACCACAGCGCTGCGCCGAGGAACAGGTGGACCCCGCCGGCGTCCTCTCCGCCGGTCGGATCGCGGGGGGCGCCGACCACCAGGTCCATCACCCCGTCGCCGTCAACCTCGGCCGCAACCAGCGCGCCGCCGAACCCGTCGGGGCGATCGCCGCCGTGGAACACGAGGTCCGCGTCCGCCACGGTGTGGACCCCCGCCACCACCGGTCCGCGGAACACCGCCACCGCGCCCGGTCGATCGAACGGGTACCGCGGGATTCCGATCGCGAGGTCGGCCGACCCGTCGCCGTCGAGGTCCGCGATCTCGGCGGCGGACCCGAGCCCGTCCCCGTCGTCCCCGTCGAACCTGGCGTACGCGTCGGAGACCAGGCCGCCGTCCTTGTCGACGAGGACGGAGCCCTGCCCCCTCCGACCGTTCGCCACCCCCGCCCCGAGGTACAGGTCGCCGAGCCCGTCTCCGTCGAGGTCCTCGCCCCTCGCCAGGGTCGACCCGGCGCGGTCCTCGGTGGTCGCCCCGCGCCAGGTCGGCTGCTCCAGCAGCTCCACCACCGGTCCGGACAGCTCCGAGACCAGGAACGCACCCCCCGCTCCGCCGTCGAGGTAGTTGGCGCCGACCCACAGGTCGACCCGCCCGTCGCCGGTGACATCGGATCCGCCCGCCATCGTCGGCGGAGACCAGCTCGCGTTCGGCCCGCGGAGCACCACGTCCGCCCCGTCCACCGGGACGTCGCCGGCGGGCAGCGGCCCGAAGTACACGTACGACTGGTTGGGTGAGGTCCCGTTCAGCGGTGAGAAGCCTCCGGCGCACAGGTCGTCGGCGCCGTCGTCGTTCAGGTCGCCGCAGCCGATGACCACGCCCGGGGCAGACGCACCGAACGGATCGAACAACAGCCTCGTGGTGACCATCCTGACCGGGACGTCGTTCCGCTCGGGTCCCGTGTACAATCCGACCGCAGCGTACGGGTCTTCGGAGAGGTTGCCGGCGATCAGCAGATCGGCGACCCCGTCGCCGCTGAGGTCTCCTGGCAACGCGACCGAGAACCCGAGCCCGTCTCCGTTGCGACGCCCTCCGAACGCGGCGAGCGACCGGTCGGCCAAGGTGCCCGAGCCGGATTGGCTCGGCATCAGGTACATCCCGCCGTGCGATCGATCGGTCGGCCCCTCGTCCTCGATCCATACGGAGGGGGTACCGACCAGGATCTCGGCCAGTCCGTCACCGGTGGTGTCGGCGGCGTCGAGCGCCGAGCCGGCGAAGTCGTACGGCTCGTCAGCGGTCCAGGTCCGGTGGGGGACGACACCGATCCCCGGCGCCAACGGAGCCGGGGTGGGCGCTCCGCAGCCGGAGATCCCGACCCACAGCGCGGCGGTGGCAGCTCGGACGACCATTGGATCGAACGGCATTCCCGAGTCTACCCCGATCGGACTCCGCCTCGGGAACCGGAGACGTCGACCGCGACCGCCGCCGCGACTCAGCGCATCCGGCCAGCGGTCGTCTGGTCGTCGTGATGGGCGCCGAGCCACGACAGCACCCACCGGACCACCGGGACCGACAGCCCGTTCCCGACGAGCTTCCACCCCGCCCGCACCGGCAGCCCCGCGAACGACCAGTTCCGCCGGTGGCCGTGGAGCCGCGCGATCTCCTCCGGGGCGAAGTACCGCACCCCGTCGAGGCCCGCGCCGTCGCCGCGGACCAGGTAGCTCCCCGCGTACACCGGGCTCGTCCCGTAGGCGCGGGTGAAGCAGGCCGCGACCGCCTGCGGATCCGCGGGGTCGACCCGGTGGAACGCCCCGCCGAACCGCTCGACCACCGCCGCCGGGACCGCCAGCGCCGGATCGTCCGGCCCGAGCAGGTCCACGAGGCGGACCGGCGCCACCGGCGGGGGCCCGATCGCCAGCGGCTCCCGCGACGCGACCAGGTAGAACCGACGCCGAACGCCGGGGATCCCGAGCAGTGTCGGGCAGATCTCGCGCTCCTCCCGGTGGACGAGGCCCGCCGCGTCGCACGCCTCGCGCAGCGCGGCGTGGGCCAGCGACCCGGCGAACCCCGGCACGTTCTCGAGCGCCACCGCCCGCGGGCGGACCTCGACCAGCGCCCGCAGCACGTTCACGAACGCCGCCGACCGCGGATCCGCGAGGTCCTCCCGGTTCCCGCGGACCCCGTGCGGCGCGCACGGCGGCGACATCCACCACAGGTCCGCGTCGAACGCCCGGAGCCAGCCCGGCGTGACGTACGCGAGGTTCTTCACCTCCCGCCGGTGGTCCGGGAAGTTCGCGGCGTACACGTCGAGCGCGCGCCGATCGTGGTCCACCGCGGCGACCACCCGATGCGCGCCGGCCGCGGCCTCGGCCAGCCCGCCGATCCCCGCGAACAGCTCGAGGACGTTCACCCCAGCCCGGTTCACCACCGCCCAGTCACCATAGCCCAATCACCACAACCCAGTGCGGGCCGCGAGGATCGCCGTGCCGACCGCGAGGGCCCAGGTGCCGATCACCGCCAGGCTGACCGCGCCCGGGCGCCGGAACCGCCCGACCTCGAACCCGATCGCCCCGAGCGACCCGACCGCGACCAGCGCGAGCGCGACTGCGGCCCACGCCGACCCGGTCCGCCACACCGCGAGCATCGGCGGGACCAGCCCGACCACCACGTGCCCGAGCAGCGCGACCAGCACCGGCCACAGGGTGGGCTCGCGGAGGTACGGCAGCACCCACTCCTCGATCCAGTCGGGCCAGCCCGGGGGCTGCGGTTCGACGAGGCGGAGCGGCGGCGGGCGTTCGGGCTGGGGCACGGGGCCTCGTATCGCGTCCGGTCCGCGGATCGACCCGCAGGGAAGGATTCCAGCCCCGCGCCGTCGAGCCCCGAGCGGTCGAGCCCCGAGCGGTCGAGCCCCGAGCAGTCGAACGGAGCGCCGGGCGGGGACGAGTCATGCGGTGACCTCGTCCCCGTCCGGCCGGTCACGCGGTCGGATCTTCGCTCACCAGCTTCAGCAGGACCACGAACCCGAGGATCAGCGCGCCTGCGATGCCAGCCAGCGTTTCGACCACGAGACCACCCCCATCCGAAGGGTAAGCCCGCGGCCGCGCCGCGGCTGTCACCCGTTGTCTCGGGTTGTGCCGCCGCGCAGTCGATCCCGGTGGACCGCGGCGAGGGACTCGGCCCGGACGGCCCGATCGCCCTCCCCGGCCGCGCGGGCAGCGGCGGCAGCGCGCTCCATCAGCGCCACCACCTCCGGATCGGCGATCGGCACGTGGTCGAGCGGGGCCGCCGCCGCCGCGAGCAGGGTGTCGAACGCGGGCCAGTCGGCGTTCGCCGCCGCACACGCTGCGCGGGCGGCGAGCAGCGACGTCTCCATCACCCGCCACCCGAGCCGGTGGACCACGATCGCCGCCCGCGAGAACGCAGCGTCCGCCGCCTCGACCTGCCCGCGCGCCAGCAGCACCAGCCCGAGGTTCGCCCCGACCACCGCCGCGTCGCTGCCCCACAGCGGCTCGTACACCGTGAGCGCCGCCCGGTACCGGTCCTCGGCGGTGGCGAGATCGCCGGTCGACCGGGCGAGATCGGCGAGGAGGTTGTCGCACCCGGCGATCGACCGCCGGCGGTTCGCCCGGACGAACCCGGCCCGGGCACCGGTCAGCGCCAGCTCGGCCTCGGCGAGCCGACCGGACGCGAGCAGGGTCTGGCCGCGGAGGTACCCGACCTCCGCCGCGTCGACCGGATCGACCGCGGCGGGATCGACCGCGTCGAGGCACGCGAGCGCCTGGTCCGCCCGCCCGACCTCGAGCCACACCCCGGCCCGC
>JBEBJW010000424.1:0-6245 GCA_040079715.1 Myxococcota bacterium
CGGATCGGTCGGATCGACCCCGGTCGGAGACACCGCGTCGGACGAGCCCGGCTGGTCCGGCGGCGCGTCGGACGGCGCGCCCTGCTGCTGGCCATCCTGCGGATCGCCCGGCTGCGGCTGGCCCGGCTCGCCCTCGGACGGGTCGGACTTGCCCTGCCCGGGCTTCGGGTCGGACGCCTGGTCGCCCTGGCCCGGCTGGGGCTGCTGCGGCGCGGACTCGTCGCCCGACTGGGGCGGGGCGTCCTGCGGCTGGTCCTGGTCGCCCCCGGACGGAGGCGGCTTCGGCTTCGCCGCCCGCCGCGCGGTGATCTCCTCCTTGACCAGGGCCTGGTTCTCCTTCGCCCCCTCGTGGTCGGGATCGGCGGCCAGCACCTGGTCGTATCGGCGCTCGGCGTCCTCGAGCCGGCCGGCCCGGTAGTACGCGTTGCCGCTGTTGTACTCGGTGTCGGGGTCGTCGCCCCGGAGCTCGGACGCGGCGTCGTACGCCCGCGCGGCGCCCTCGTAGTCGCCGGCGCGGTACCGGGCCGCGGCGAGCCGATCGAACACGTCGGGATCGTCCGGGCGCTCGAGCGACAGCTCGACGTACCGCTCGATCGCCTGGGGGTACTTGCCCTGGCGGTACAGCTCGTCCGCCTCGGCCCGCCCGTCGGCCGCCCGCGCCGGAGCCCCCGCGGTCAGCCCGATCGCCAGCATCACCGCCGCCGCCGCGCCGAACCGCCGACGGCCGTCGCCGATCCACGCCCCGGTCAGCAGCAGCGCGACCGACAGCCCGAGCGGCACCTGGAACGCGCTCCGCCAGGTCTCCCGGCGCTGGGTGCTGCGCTCGGTGGCCTCGACCGACCGGCGGAGCTCGCCGTACAACTGCTCCATGTCGCGCGATGCGGCGTTCGAGGTCACGAAGGCGCCCCCGGTCAGCTTCGCTGCCTGTTTGAGTATCTCGAAGTCCGGCGAGGTGAGGACCCGCTCGCCCTTGAACTGGAAGAACCGCCCGTCCGGCATCGGGATCGGCGACGGCTCGATCCCGATCCCCATGGCGAAGATCGGCACGCCCCGATCCGCGGCGGTCTTCGCGGCGGCGAGCGCGTCGTCCGGGTCGTGGGTCTCCCCGTCGGACAGCACCAGCAATGCCTGGCCGGCGTCCTGCCGGCTCCGGTCCAGCAGATCGAGCGCGGTCCGGATCGCGGCGCCCAGATCGCTGCCCTGGCTGTCGAACGCGTCGGTCGAGGCCTCGGACACCACCAGCTCGACCGCTTTGAAGTCGGCGGTCAGCGGCAGCCGCGGGTAGGCCCCGCCGGCGAACATCACCAGGCCCACCCGGTCGCCCGCGATCTGGCGGCCGAGGTCGGCGATCTCCCGCCGGGCGCGCTCGAGCCGCGACGGGTCCACGTCGCGGGCGTCCATCGACCGCGACAGGTCGAGCAGGACCACGATGTCGGTCCCGCGGACGTTCAGCGTCCGGACGGCCTTGTCGAACCGGGGCTCGGCCAGCGCGACGATCGCGAGCGCCGTCCCCGCGATCATCGCGAGATCCCGGATCACCCGCCGCCGCCGCACGCCGATCGGCACGACCCGCGCCCACAGCTCGGCCGAGAACACCTTGCGGAGCGCGCGCCGGCTCCACCACCCCGCGACCGCGAACAGCGCCGCCAGCAGCGGCACGAGGGCCAGGAACCCGAGCCAGCCGGGCACGGCGAAGCTCACGGGCCCCTCCGGAGCAGGGTGGCCGACAGCACGAGCTGCGCGCCGAGGACGCACAGGCCCGGCACCAGGAACCGGCGGAACCGCTCCTCGCGGTCGACGAGCTGCACCACCTCGGCCGGCGACGGCTCGAGCGTGTTGATCGTCTCGTAGATCCGCTTGAGGCTGTCGGTGTCGGTCGCGCGGAAGTACTTCGCGCCGGTGACCTCGGCGATCCGGGTCAGCCCGTCCTCGTCGAGGCCGTCGCCGAGCATCCCGAGCATCGACCGGCTCTGCGCGCCGACCCCGATCGTGTAGACCTTGATCCCGAGCGCGGCGGCGGCCTGGGCGGCCTCGAGCGGCGAGATCCGCCCGGCGTTGCTCCGCCCGTCGGTCAGCAGGATCACGATCCGGCTCTTCGCCTCGAGGTCCTTCAGCCGCTTGGCGCTGACCGCGATCGCGGTGCCGACGGCGGTCCCCTGGGCCCCCGCGACGCCGATCTCGACCTGGCCGAGCATGTCCGACAGCGTGTCGTGGTCCAACGTCAGCGGGACCTGGGTGAACGCCTCCTCGCCGAACACGACGACGCCGATCCGGTCGTTCGGGCGCTCCCCGACGAACTCGGCCATCACGCCCTTCGCGACCTGGAGCCGGTTCACCGGGGTCATCCCGGTCGCGAAGTCCTCCGCCCGCATCGAGCCGGAGGTGTCGACCGCGAGCACGATGTCGAGGCCCTCGGACTCGATCCACGTCTGCTGGAACACGACCACCGGGCGGGCGAGTGCCACCACGAACAGCGACAGCGCGATCGCCTGGAGGATCGCCGGCACCGGCGCGAACACCAGCCGCAGCGACCACCCGGACCGCATCGCCGCCAGGCTCGGGACGGCGAGCCGGTTCCGTCCGGTCAGCCGCGGCGCGAACGGCGCGAGGATCGCCGGGATCAGCAGGACCAGGACCCACGGGCTCTCGAACTCGGTCACCGCGCCCCCCGGTTCGACGGGCCGGGGTACGGTCCGGGGACGAACGGCTTGGTGCTGTCGACGAACGCGCGCAGGTCGGCGTCGAGCTCGTCCACCCAGTCGGCGGCCGGGCGCTCCTCGGCGAACCGAACCCGGTCTGCCGCGCGGAGGATCCGCTTCGATCGCGGGACGTTGCCCTCGGGCAGGTTCGCCATCCGCCCGAGGTGCTCGAGCAGCTCGAACGTGGTGCGGGAGGTGGCCTCGAACCCGAGCACCGCCTCGACGTAAACCCGAAAGATCCGCGCGACCTCGGTGGCCTTGTCGTGAATCGTCAACGCGGGGTCCACCTTGACCCGGTTCCACGCCTCGATCGCCGCTCGATCCGGCGGGATCGGCCGCTCGACCGCCACCGTCGCCGCCCGACGCGGCCGGAACGCGAGCGCGAGCCCAGCGGCGAACAGCGCCCCGACGATCCCGATCAACGCCCACGGCAGGCGGCGGATCGGCGACGGCTCGACGATGTCCGCCAGCTCCTTCTCGCGCGGCGGCGGCACGTCCACGTCGACGAACACCGCCGAGCTCGTGGCGTCGACCGGGGCGCGGTCGGGCTGGCCACCGGGACCCTCAGCGTCCCGCCAGTGCACCTCGAGCGGAGGGACCTCGTACGCCCCCTTCGCCCCGCGGAACACGTACCGCTGCGTCACGACCGCCCGGTCCCCGACGATCTCGTCGGTCGGAGGGCCGTCCGGGGTGAACGCGAGGCCGTCGACCTCCGGGACCGGCAGCGAGATCGTCCCCGACGGGTCGTACTCGGCCTGGACCACCAGCTTCCCGCCGCCGCCCTTCGGCTGGCCGTCGAGGGTGACCCGGAGCGCGACCGGCGGCCGGGCGTCGGACGTGGCGGACGTCGCGGGGGACTCGGCCGGAGCCGAGCACCCGACGATCAGCGCGAGCAGCCACCCGCTCACCGTCGGGCTCCTTCGCGCTGGAAGTGCTGGAGCAACACCGCGAACGGGTCGTCGCGGGTCGACAGCGGCACCACCCGGGCGCCGGTCCGCCGGATCCGGGTCAGGCGCTGCTCGAGCGACGCCTTGGCCGCGAACGTCCGCCCGTCGACGAGCTGGGTCCGGCCGGTCTCGGCGTCGACCACCTCCAGCAGCCCGAGCCCGCGGAACGACTGGTCCATCGGGTCGTGGACGCACACCGCGTGGACCTTGTGCCGGCTGGCGAGCGACCCGAGCAGCGGATCCCAGCCGCTCGGATCGAGGAAGTCGCTCACCACCACCACCACCGATCGCCGCCGCTGGACCTTCCGGACGTACCGCAGCGCCTGGCCGAGATCGGTGCCCCGCCCGACCGCGTGACCGGCGTACACCGCCTGGATCACCGCCCAGGTGTGCCCCCGGGTCCGGCGGGGGACGAGCACGGTCTCGATCCGGTCGGTGAACGTGACGAGGCCCACCCGGTCCTGGTTCCGCATGCTGGCGTACGCGAGGCCGCCGGCGACCCGGGCGATCTGGAGCCGCCGGTCGGTCCGCCCGTCGCGGCCGCCCGAGCCCACCCGGGTCGACCCCGAGACGTCGACCGCGAGCATCACGGTGACCTGGCGCTCCTCGCGGAACACCTTGATGTGCGGGTCGCCGGTCCGGGCGGTGACGTTCCAGTCGAGCTGACGCACGTCGTCGCCCGGGACGTACAGCCGGACCTCCTCGAACTCCATCCCCTGGCCCTTGACCGCCGACCGGTACTCTCCGGCAAACAGCTCGTCGACCCGCCGGCCCGCGGACACGTGCAGGCGGCGCAGCTCGCGCAGCTCCTCGGGGGTGAGCGTCATCGTCGTTACCGCTGGTCGACCTTCTCGAGGATCCGCCCGACGATCTTCTCGGCGTCGATCCCGTCGGCCTCGGCTTCGTAGGTCGGCAGGATCCGGTGGCGGAGCACGTCCGGACCGACGGCCTTCACGTCCTCCGGCAGCGCGTACCCGCGCCCGTCGAGGAACGCGTGGGCCCGGGCGGCGGCGGCGAGCGCGATGCTGGCCCGCGGGCTCGCCCCGAACTCGATCGCCCGCGCGAGCTCCTTGTCGACGATCGCCGGCTCGCGGGTCGCCCGGACGATGTCGACGATGTACCGCATCAGCACGTCGGTGACCTTGATCTCGCGCACCACCTGCTGGGCCTTGAACAGGTCGTCCGGGCCGCACACCGGGCGGAGCTGGACCGCGCCCTGGTTGCTGCGCGCGATCACCTCGAGCTCCTCCTCGAGCGACGGGTAGGTCACCCGGAGCTTGAGGGTGAACCGATCGACCTGCGCCTCCGGCAACGGGTAGGTGCCCTCCTGCTCGATCGGGTTCTGGGTCGCGAGGACCAGGAACGGCCGCGGCAGCATGTACGTGTCGACGCCGATCGTGACCTGGCGCTCCTGCATCGCCTCGAGCAGCGCGGACTGCACCTTCGGCGGGGCGCGGTTGATCTCGTCCGCCAGCACGAGGTTCGCGAACACCGGGCCCTTCCGGGTGGTGAACTCGCCGTCCTTCGGCTGGTAGACCTGGGTGCCGATCACGTCGGCCGGCAGGAGGTCCGGGGTGAACTGGATCCGGCTGAACCGCAGATCGAGGCACCCGGCGAGGGCCTTGACCGCGGTGGTCTTCGCGAGCCCGGGGACGCCCTCGAGCAGCACGTGCCCGTCGCACAGCAGCCCGATCAGCAGCCCGTCGACCAGGTATCGCTGGCCGACCAGCACCCGGCCGATCTCGGCCCGCGTCCGCTCGAGCATCGGCGCGATCTCCGCTACCCGCGCCTCGATCGCTTCCACCGTCATGGCGACCCCGTGATCTTGTCGAACAGGTTCTGCCAGAACCCTTTGTTGTGAACGCCCTGACCGCGCAGCTCGGCGAGCTTGCGGATCAGCTCCTCCTGCCCCTCGGTGAGCTCGGTCGGGACCTCGACCACCAGCCGCACGTGCTGATCGCCCTTCTGGCCGCGGGCGCGCAGCATCTCGAGGCCCTTGCCGCGCAGGACCATCACGTGGCCGTTCGCGGTGCCGCGGGACAGATCGATCGTCTGCTCGCCGTACACCGTCGGGACCGAGATCGAGCCGCCGAGGCACATCACCTCGAACGGGACCGGCACGGTGACGAAGATGTCCGCGTCCCCGCCGTCCCGCTTGAACACCTCGTGCTGCTGGACCTCGAGGGTCACGTACAGGTCGCCGGGCTCGCCTCCGGGATCGCCCGCCTCGCCGGCCCCACTGTGCCGGATCTGCAACCCGGTGTACGAACCCGCCGGGATCCGGATCTCCATCTCGGTGGTCTCGCGGACCTTGCCGGCGCCGTTGCAGCTCGGGCACCGATCCTCGGACCGGACGGTCGACCCCTGGCCCCGACACGACGGGCAGGTGGTCTTGATCCGCAGGAACCCCTGGGCGCTGATCACCTGGCCCGCGCCGCCGCAGGTGGCGCACGGGGTGGCCTTCGCCCCCGCCTTGAGCCCGCGACCCTCGCACGGGCCGCACGCGACCCGCCGGGGGACGGCGATCTGCTTCGTGACGCCGAGCGCGCCCTCCATGAACGACAGGCGCAGCGGGTACTCGAGGTCGGCGCCGCGACGC
>JBEBJW010000425.1:0-6241 GCA_040079715.1 Myxococcota bacterium
GTCCGCCGGCGGCCGATCCGGCGCCCGGGTCGACCCGGCGAGCGCGGCGAGCTGATCGAGCAGCCGGGCGACCGCGTCCCACGCCTCGGGCACCGGGTCCACCGCGCCGCGGGCGGGCTCGATCGACAGCGCCTCGAACGCGGGGCCGCCCTCCCCGGCCTCGGCGCCGGTGCCCTCGTTCAGCAGCACCGTCGCGTGCCGGTAGGTGGCCCAGGTGGCGAGCGACGTCTCGAGCAGCCGGGCTCGCCACCGCCCGGGATCGACCCCGGACGGCACCCGGCCGTCGTCGGCGAGCAGCTGGACCACCCGGAGCCAGGTGGTCACCACCTGGTCGGTCGCGATCGGCGACGCGAACCGGCCCCGGAGCCGGGCGTGGGCCTCGGCGAGCCCGGGATGGAGCGCGATCTCGTCGGCGAGGAGCCCCGCGGCCGCGTCGCTGCCGAGGCCGGCCAGCAGGTCGAGGCCGGTGTACGTCGGGCGGCCCGGGACCGCGCAGTCCGCCGCCACCCCCTCGCGCGCGATCGTGCTGCTCAGGATCTCGTGGTCGATCCCCCACCCGAGCGGGAGCAGCTGGAACGGCTTGTCCTGGACCCGGACCTCGAGGCAGTCCGGGCGCACGTACGGCGCGAGCGGAGCGTCCGGATCGAGCAGCGCGCGGTGCCGGCTGCCCTGGACGAACGGCGCCTCGGCCAGTGCCCAGGCCCGCCACGCGGCCACCACCGGGGGATGGAGCAGGATCGTGAGCTCGTCCGGATCGGGGTCGATCAGGTTCGCGTACTGGAACGCCCGGAAGTAGTCGGCGAGCCCGGCGTCGGGGTCCGCGTACGGGCCGCGCGGACGGAACGACCCCCACGGGATCGGCCCGCGGTGGACGGCGCTGCCGGCGGTGACCTCCGCGAGGGCCCGGGCGCCGTCCGGGCTCGTGTAGTCGCCGGCGAGCATCGCGCGGCCGGTGGTCGCGTAGGCCACCAGCCGGTCGGCGTGGGCGGCGGTGGCCTCGGCCTCGACCGCCGCGAAGTACGCCGCGAGGTTCGGCTTCGCGACCTCGCGCTCGGACCGCAGCAGCACCCCGAGGAACGCGGCGTTCACCACCTCGAGGAACCCGTCGATCGACGCGAACAGCGGCGGCGGGGTCCGCGACGCGTAGGCGAGGTCGTCGTATACGTCGAACAGGTTGTCGCGGGTGGTGGGCTCCTCGACGAGGCCGATGGCGTCGAGCGAGGCGAGCTCGGCGTCGGACAGCGCGGCCCGGGCGAGCCCGCGGATCCACGCCGCCGGGTGCTCGACCGGGACCGAGATCAGCGCGGGGCCGTCGGTCCCCGCGACCGCCACGAGCAGGCTCCGCCCGTTCGGCGCGAGCGCGGCCCCGCCGGTCCGGCGTGACGGCAGCCCGACCTCGAACCCGAACCCGCCCCCGGGCCGGGCGATCCGGACCGACGTCTCGTCGGCGCACACGAGCAGCGCGCCGTCGTTCGGGGACGCGGCGCAGGTGTCCGGCCAGGCTCCGGGGACGACCGCGTCGGCGTCCCAGTTCGACCCGAGCGGGTCCCAGGTGCGCGCGTGGAGCTGCCCGTCGCCGTCGCGCCACCACAGCGTGCCCGTGCCGGGATCGAGCCCGACCGGGACCGCCGACGCCGCGGCGACGACCGACGGCGCGACGAACCCGTCGTCCACCCGGTCCACCCGGAGCGCCTCGTCGGTCAGCTCGCCCGGGCGGCCCGACGGCGAGGTGACCTCGTACCGACGGCTCCCGTCGCGGCGAACCGACAGGATCTGGGTGCCACCGCCGCGCTCGATCCCCTGGGCGAACCACAGCCGCTCCTGGTCGGCCCACCGGGCGTACGCCGTGGTCAGCCCGGTGATCGCGCGGGTGGCGCGGTGGATCGACGCGCAGCTGTACCCGTCGCCGGCGGGGTCGCACCGGACGATCCCGTGGCCGGCGGGATCGTCGACCGCGACGAACAGCGCGCCGTCGAACGGGGAGACCGCGAGGTCGACCGGGGAGCCCTCGAGCCCGCGGAGCTGCGGGGTGGTGAACGTCGGTCCGAGGTGGACGGCGGTGGTCCCGTCGATCCGGTCGACCAGGGTCCAGATCGGGTCGCCGGCGGGGCCGATCGCGATCCGGCGGATCCGGACGGTGCCGCGCGGAGGGGCGGAGATCGCCCGGTCGGTCGGGTGGACCTGGACCAGCGGCCACGACACCGGCGCGACCTCGGGGACCGGCGCGGGGATCGGCGGGGCGACCACCTCCGCCTCGGGGCCGGCGCACGCGAGGATCCACCCGCCGATCCCGAGCCCGACGCCGATCCGGACCCGGACGCTGGACCGCGCCACGTTCACCCCCAGAGCGGGAGGGTGCCCCGCGCGGTCGGGGTTTGCAACTGGCGGCCGAGATGGCGGTTTCGGCAGATCTTGGGGGCGTGACTGCGCGACGACGACCCTCGTCGTCGTGCCCTTCTGTCCGTCGTAGGTGGCGCGGTGGGTGAGCGGTACGGAACCAGACATCCTGTCGGCCGATATCCAGGAGCGAAGCCGATACTAGCTCTGCGCGCTGCTCACGGGGTCGACCGCGAGGGGCGGGCGAGGTGGACTGCGGTGACCGCGGCTGCCAGCTTCATCCGCCGGTCGAGATGCCGCCATGGACCCGGCCCGCAGGAACGTCCGGAAGATGGCGCGGTGACTCTGCAGTCCCGAATGTCCGGTTCTCCTCGGCCCCCGCCGCGACCGTGCATCCGGACGGATCGGCGGCGTCCTCGAGACCCTGGAGCCAGTGGAGGGAGCCGACGCAGCGCGCCGTCGGATCGGTGGCCTTCGCCTCGACCCACTCGGCGAACCCGAGCGAGTCCGGAGGGAGGCCGACTGCGACGCGCCAGCGGCGCGGGGGCGCCCGGATCCGGCCGGGCGGCGTTGCGAATCGGCGGCCGGTGACGCAAGGTGGGCGTGGGGGTGCGGGGTGCTCGGCGACCTGGTGCGGCGGACGGCGAAGCTCCACCGTGAGCTGGTGCTGGTGGTCGATGACCGACGCGCGGTCACCGCCGGCGCGCTGGCAGCCGAGGTCGACGCGCTGGCCGCCCAGCTCGCCGGACTCGGGGTCGGGTTCGCGGACCGGGTGGCGGTGTCGTCGCGGAACCGGATCGAGGTGGTGACGGCCACGTTCGCCGCCGCGCGGCTGGGTGCCGTGGTGGTCCCGGTGAACTGGCGCTCCAAGGCGCGGGAGATCCGCCACGTGCTCGAGGACGCCTGCGCGAAGGTGGTCCTGTTCGAGCCGACCCTCGCGGCCGAGCTCGCGCCGGTGGTGACCGCGCTCCCGGACGTGGCGGCGTGGGTGTCGCTCGATCCCCACGCGCTCCCGTGGGCGATCACCCTCGACGACGTCGAGCCGGGCCCGATCCCGGACGTGGCGGTCGACGAGGACAACGTGGTGGTCCAGCTCTACACCAGCGGGACCACCGGGGCGCCGAAGGGCGCGATGTTGACCCACCGGAACCTCGAGGCGGTGGTCGCGGCGTACCTGCTCGAGATGCACCTCGCGCCGCAGCGATCGCGGTTCTTGCAGGTCACGCCGCTGTTCCACGTCGGCGGGCTGCTGATGCTGCTGCTGTGCCTCGCCTCCCCGTGCACGATCGTGCTCCAGCCGGAGTTCGTGCCGGCGCGGGTCCTCGCCGCGCTCGCCGACGACGGGATCACCCACACCCTGCTCGTCCCGGCGATGCTCCGCTGGCTGCTCGCGACCCCCGGCATCCGCGACCGGACGTTCCCGGCGCTGGCGCTGGTCGGGTACGGCGCCGCCCCGATGCCGGCGGACCTGCTGGCGGACGCGACCGCGGTGCTCCGGTGCGACTTCGTGCAGGGCTACGGGCTGACCGAGACCGCCGGCGTGGCGACCGCGCTCCGCCCGGAGGACCACCGCTCGGGCGACCCGGCGATCCTCGGCTCGGCGGGGCGCGAGATCTTCGGGTGCGAGATCCGGATCGTCGACGCGGACGGGGTCGAGGTCCCATGCGGGCAGCCCGGCGAGATCGTGGTCCGCGGGCCGAACGTGACGCCGGGGTACTACGGGCGGCCGGACGCCTCGGCGGACGCGGTGCGCGGCGGGTGGCTCCACACCGGCGACATCGGTCGGATCGACGCCGCCGGGTACGTCACGGTCGTGGATCGGCTGAAGGACATGATCCTCGTCGGGGGCGAGAACGTGTATCCGAGCGAGGTCGAGGCGGTGCTCCGGTCGCACCCGGCGGTCGCCGACGTGGCGGTGGTGGGGATCCCGCACCGGGTGTGGGGCGAGGAGGTCCTCGCGGTGGTGGTCGCCGGGCCGGACGCCCCCGAGGACGACGGCGCGCTCGAGGTCGCGGTGATCCGCCACGCGCGCGCCGAGCTCGCCCAGTTCAAGTGCCCGACCCGGGTCCAGCGGGTGGCCGAGCTCCCGCGGAACGCGGCGGGCAAGCTGATGAAGGACCAGATCCGACGGCCGTTCTGGGACGGCCGGGACCGGCGGGTGTAGCTACCGCAGCGCCGCCCCGGTCCGGAGGTGGCACTCGGTGCAGGTCGGGATCATCTGGCCGAACAGGTCCGCCCGCTGGTCCCACGCCTTGGCCGCCCGCGCCTGCTCGACCAGCCCGGAGAACGTCTCGGCCATCTCGTCGACCCGCTTGTTCGACGCGTCGGGGTCGACCGGGGGCTCGATCGCCGCCAACCCGACCTTCCACGGCTCCTCCGCCGGCGTGATCAGCCCGATCCACAGGAAGGTCGACGCCATCACGTGGCGATCGATCGGGTTGCTCCCGGGCACCACGTCGGTGTCGTGCGGGCGGGGACCGCGCCCCCCCGACCGGTGGCAGGTGGCGCAGGTCTCGGCGAGTTCGGCCAGCGCGACCCCGGACTGCTTCGGGTTGCCGATCTTCGCCATCACCGCGCGGGCGGCGTTCTGGAGCTGCTCCGGCGCGGTCTCGGCCTTGATCAGCGCCTTCGCGTGGGCCCGCGCGCCGTCCTCGTCGTTCATCGCGACCGCGAGCAGCGTCAGCGCAGCCTCCTCGAAGTGGCCCGCCATGCCGCTCGTGTCGGTCGAGGCCGCGAAGCACGGCGCCACGATCCACCACATCCACGCCTCCTGCGGGAAGTGTAGCCCGTCGGGGTTATCGATCCCGCGTGGCCCGCAACCCCGATCTGCTCCGCCGGATGTACGGCACCGACGCTCCCCCGCCTCGGCGCGAGCCGATCACGTACGGGATCCTGCCGGTGTTCTGGATCGCCGGGCTCGGGATCGCCGGGGTCCTGGCCCTCGCGGTGGCGCTCGGGTCGCTGATGCTGGCGGCGACCTCGGGCCCGTCGCCGCTCGAGACGTGGGGGGTGATCGAGCCCGAGGAGTGGCCGCTCGCGATCCACGACCACTCGGCCGGCCACGACGGCACCGCCGGCTGCGTGGTCACCGGCGCCCGCCTGATCCGGTGGGACGATCGGGCCACCACCGCGAGCGTCGACCTGCCCGGCGCCACGATCGCGCTCGAGCCGCACGCGCTGCGGGTGACGAACGGGGCGGAGGTCACCTGCCCGTTCGACGCGCCCGAGGATCCCACGGCGTTCGCGGCCCAGGTCCAGCGGTGGACCGCGCCCGATCGGTGAGCTAGCCTGCGGCATGGCTGGCCACCCTGTCATCGTCCCGGTCGACGACGTGATCGCGATCCTGAACCGCGCGACCCTCGCCGAGCCCGGGGTGATCACCGGCGCCACCCGGCTCGACGCGCTCCCGAACTGGGACAGCATCGGCGCCGTGTACCTCGTCGGTGAGGCGATGGACCGCTGGGGTTCGGCGCTGATGGCCGAGGACTTCGCGGAGTGCGCGACGGTCGCGGCGCTCGCCGCGCGGATCGCGCTCCGGGCCGGGGGGTGATCCACCTCGGACCGCTGTCCGGCCAGCGGATCGTCGGGACCGGGGCGGCGGTCCCGCGCGACCTCGACCCGACCTGCCCGGAGCTCGACACCGCCGCGGCCCTCGCCGCGCTCGGCGCCACCCACCCCGACGCCGACCGGTGGGGGGTCGACCGCCGCCAGTGGGTCGCGCTCCCGGAGGACCCCGCGGCGATCGACGTCGAGGACCTCGCGGTCGCCGCCGCCGACCGGGCCCTGCGCGACGCGGGGATCGACGTCGAGCTCGTGATCGTCGCCACGTCGACCCCGAACCGGATCAGCGCGGCCCTCGCGGCCCGGGTCGCCCGCCGCCTCGGCCACCGCGGCGCGAGCGTCG
>JBEBJW010000426.1:0-6223 GCA_040079715.1 Myxococcota bacterium
CGTGGCGAGGAGGCTGCGGAGGGGGTCGGCCGCGACCCCGGAGCGAGCCCGACGGCCGCAGGCCGGGCCGCCGGCGAGCCCCCGTTGCGCCGACGCGGTAACCGGACCACGCTGTGCGATCGGCCGATCGGCGGTACGGTGAACGGGCGCTCCCCGGAGGTTCGATGTTGGTCGCGTTCGCCCCCCTCGCCGCTCGGGCCCTCGAGCCGGCCGCCGTCGCCGAGGTCGCCGCCGCGGCCGCGATGACTCCGGCGGAGGTCGAGGCGCTGCTGGCGCCGCTGGTGAAGGACGACACGGTGCTGACGCGGATGGCGACGCCGTGGGAGAAGAAGCCGTGGCACCAGTACCGCGCGCTGTTCCTCACCGAGGAGCGGATCGGCAAGGGCCGCGCGTTCCGCACCGCGAACGCCGACTGGTTCGCGAAGGCCGAGGCGAAGTACGGCGTCCCGACGACGATGGTGCTCGCGATCCTCGGCGTGGAGACGTTCTACGGCGAGAAGATGGGCGCGGACGCCGTCGCGACCTCGCTGTACACCCTCGGGTTCTTCCACCCGAAGCGCGGCGCGTACTTCCGGACCGAGCTCGGCCAG
This sequence comes from Myxococcota bacterium, assembly GCA_040079715.1. Lineage (GTDB taxonomy): Bacteria > Myxococcota_A > UBA796 > UBA796 > JACKER01. Next base: position 591 of record JBEBJW010000426.1, read on the forward strand.
TTCTTCCGCCTGGCGAAGGACCAGGGGTGGGCGGTCACCGAGCCGCGCGGCTCGTACGCGGGCGCGATGGGGATGGGCCAGTTCATGCCGAGCAGCTACCGGAGCTGGGCGGTCGACTTCGACGGCGACGGCAAGATCGACCTGTTCCACTCCGCGGCGGACGCGATCGGCAGCGTGGCGAACTACTTCGCGGCCCACGGCTGGACCCCCGGCGGCCCGGTCCTCGTCGACGCGACGGTGACCGGCGACCCGTCGACCCTGCTGAAGGGCGGCCTCGAGCCGGATCGGAAGGTCGCGGCGCTGCGGGAGGCGGGCGTCACCGTGCCGGACACGGTGGACGCCGCGGCGGACGCGCGGCTGTTCTCGTTCGACGGGCCCACCGCCAAGGAGTACCGCGTCGGGTTCCACAACTTCTACGTGATCACCCGGTACAACAAGAGCACGATGTACGCGCGGGCGGCGTGGGAGCTGTCCCAGGCGTTCGACGCGCCGCCGGTGGCCGCGCCGCCGAAGTAGCCCGGGGGGGACAGCGCCCGCGACGCTACGACCGGATCGTCGGCTGGCTCAGGAAGTCCGCCTTCCCGACGGGGACGCCGTTGTGCCGCAGGATGTCGTACGCGGTGGTCACGTGGAAGTAGAAGTTCGGGACCGCGACCTGCAGCAGGTAATCGTCGGCCGCGATCCACCCGCTCTTGAGCCACTTCGGGGTGACCTTGCGGTCGGCCGAGCCGGCGAACGCGTCCTCCCCGAGGCCCTCGAGCCACCCGAGCACCGCCGCGATCCGCGCGTGGAGCTCGGCGACCGTGGTCTCGGTGTCCGGGTGCGGGGGCGGCGTCTGGCCCGAGGTGTAGGCGGCGGCGAACTTCGCGGCGTCGCACGCCGAGCCGATCTGCCGGGTCAGCGGGAACATGTCCGGGGCGAGCCGGGCGGTGGCGAGCACGTTCACGTCGAACGACTTCGCGGTGGCGTGCTCCTCGGCCTTCGACAGGATCCGGTCGAGGGCGTGGAGGCTGCGGACGAGCTGGCGGATCACGAGGTGGGCGTTCACGGACTCTCCGGGTGACCGCGGAAGCTAGTCACCCCGCGCGCCGCGACAACTCGCCCCGCGATCTCAACGGACCAGGGTGGCGAGGAGCTCGTCGAGCTGCTCGTACGACTCGTTCATCCCGCCCTCCATCCCGGACGCGAGGTGCCCGTCGCGGGCCTCGACCGACGAATGGCGGGTGGTGCTGGTCAGCAGCGTGCCGCCGGGCACCTCGGACAGCACCATCGTCTGGACCGCGACGTGTTCGGGCATCGGCTCGAACACGAACGTGCACTCGACCCGCTCCGGCGCCCGGATGTCGCGGTACTCGCCGCTGAACGCGAACTCCGAACCGTCCGGCGCCCGCTCGACGAACCGGTACCGCCCGCCGACCCGCAGGTCGATCTCGCACACCACGAGCTCGAGGACCCGCGGGCCCCACCACTCCTTCATGTACGCCGGGCGGGTCAGTGCCTCCCACACGAGCGCCCGGGGTGCTGCGAACCCGCGGCGGATCGTGAACGACGGGTCACCGGGCGGGGCGATCAGCTCGGCCCGACGGGGCAGAGGCAGCTCAGCGTGGTTCGGGATCGTCATCGGGCACCTCTCGCTCGTGATCGGCCGCGGACGCCGCGACCAGGGTGGAAAGAAGCTGATCGAGCCGGTCGAAGCTCTCGTCCCAGAACGCGCGGTAGCTCCCGACCCACCCGGCCAGCGCGCGGAGCGCCTCCGGCTCGAGTTTGCACGGGCGGCGCTGCGCGTCGCGGCGGCGGGAGATCAGCCCGGCCCGCTCGAGCACCTGGAGGTGCCGGGTGACCGCGGGCTGGCTGATCGCGAACGGCGCCCCGAGCTCGGTCACGGTGGCCTCGCCCGCCGCCAGCCGCGCGAGCATCGCCCGGCGGGTGCGGTCGGACAGCGCGGCGAACACGCGGTCGAGCTGGTCGTCGGTCGTCGGAGCGCCATTCATGACTCAGTCTTTATATAAGGAATCCGACATGTGCAACCCCGGGCCTGGGCGCGCGTGGCCCCTCCCGGCAGCAGCAGGTTGGATCCGCAGGTCAGGCCAGTGGCGCGGCCCTCCGGGTGGCGTCCCGTCCCCCGCGGCCACGGCGGCCGACATCGCCGACGGGGGGCGGCACGAGCGACGGGCGAGGTCGCGGGGTCGATCGTCGCCGTCGAACCCGGCGAGAGTCGGATACCATGAGGGGACGGGTCGGCCGGACGGGAGGATGTCGATGACAGCCCTGGTGGGTGCGCTCCTCGCGGTGTTCGGACTCGTGGGCTGCCTCAACGACCGCGGCGACAAGCCGGTGATCCTCCCGGAGCAGTCGTACCTCGACGCCCCGGACCAGCTCCTGCCCGCCGGCATCGTCGGCACCCCGTACGACGCCGCGGTGACGGTCGCGGGGGGCGAGCCGCCGTACGTGTGGGTCGTCGCGGACGATCTCGGGCTGCCCGCCGGCCTCGAGCTGTCGACCGACGGACACATCGCCGGGACCCCGGCCGAAGCCGGGTCGTTCTCGTTCGCGCTGCTCACGTCGGACAGCGCGGGGCGGGCGAAGCGGGTCACGGTGTCGCTGACGATCGTCCTCGAGCCCACCACCGTCCAGTGCGGCGACACGGTCCGCGGCTCGTTCGTCGGCAACGCGTACACCGCCGACGGGCCGGACCTCACGAAGTTCGACAGCCTGGCGTGGCTCGCGGTCGACCTGCCGGACGACCTGACCACCCGGGTCGAGCTCGCGTTCGACGCGTCCGCGGTGTCCACCCTGTACGTCGAGCGGCCGGCGGAGGACGTGGGCTCGTCGAACCTCGACGACCACTACGTCCCGTACTACCTGAACCCCGGCTTCACCGACATGACCGTGCCGATCGACGCCGGCACGGTCCCGTCGCTCACCGGCTACGCGACCCAGGCCCTGCTGCCGATGGTGCTGGTCGCGCAGTCCCCGGGCGACTGGGAGATGACCGTCGTGTGCACCGACGGGCCGGTGTTCGTCGACCTCGCCCAGTACCCGACCGAGCTCGGCCAGCCGCTCCTGTACGACTACCAGGTGTACGGCGACAACGCCGGGGTCCGGATCTGGACCGAAGACCCGCTGCCGGACTGGATGATCTGGGACGAGTCGACCGGGGTGATCACCGGGACCGCCGCGGAGCCCGGGGCGTGGGAGTTCACCGTGATCGCCGAGACCGCCGACGGCCGGCGGCGCGAGGAGCGCACGATCCTCGGCGTGTACGCCGTCACCGACCTCACCTGCGGCAGCTCGATCCCGCTCGAGGTCGAGGAGGGGTACTTCGACGGCGAGTTCTACGCGTACTACGACCCGCGCGGGTACAGCGTGTACCGGATCCCGCTCGACGCGATCGATCCGTCGGCGATCACCCTCGAGGTCACCGGCTCGGACGGCCACTACCTCGGCCTGTCGGACCCTGCGCCGGACTGGCTGAAGTTCTACGGCGGCGCCGAGCGGCTGTACCTGAACACCCCGGTCGCGACGATCGACATCGACCCCGCCACGTACCCCGCGGTCGACCACTTCGAGGACGCCGGCGAGCTGTACTTCTCCGCCGGCACGATCGGCACCGACCGCACGATGACCGTCACCGTCACCTGCGACGAGGGGCCGCGGGCGAACCTCGCCGCCCTGCCGGTGATCCAGCCGCTCGGCGAGGCGGACGCGCAGTTCGAGGCGATCGGCGGGACGGCGCCGTACGGGTGGTCGGCGACCGGCCTCCCGGCAGGGCTGATCCTCGACCCGGACGGGCACCTGCACGGCCAGTCGGGCGCGATCGGCACCTACACCGTCGATCTGACCGTCGAGGACAAGCTCGGCGCCAGCGACACCCGGTCGTACACGATGTACGTCGGCAACGACGAGGCGTGCGCGCCGTACCGGAAGGTGACCTGCGGCGGCTCGATCGACGGGGAGTTCACCGCCGCCTACTACAACGACGCGAACGGCCCCGCGTCCACCCGCACGTTCTGCATCGTGAACGACGACGACCAGGCCCTCGGGTACGAGATCTACTCCGACGACGGCGAGCTGCGGGTCGACGTGGCGGACCCGGGCGCGTCGGACGTGGAGATGTTCGACGAGGACCAGGGGACGTTCGTGTCGTGGGTCGACCGCGACTCGACCGTCGGGGTGCCGATCGACCCGTACTCGTGGCCGGACCTCGACGACTACCCGGATCTGCCGGTGCTCCTGTCGATCCGGGCGTACAACCCCGGGAGCTGGACGGTGCACGTGGTGTGCGAGTGATCGGGCCTGCTACCGGGCGAGGAGCAGCGTCGGCTCGGGGATCGGCGGCTTCGGCGCCCGCGACCCGGTGAAGGTCGCGGTGAGGATCACCTTGGTGTAGTGCCCGATCGACCGGTACGACGGGGACGTGGCCATCCGCGGCTCGCGGTGGTCGGCGATCCATCGGTCGCGCGGGATCGGCGGGAGGACCACGTCCGGCACGGAGGTGACGTCGATCGCGCCGATCAGCGGGAAGCTGGTGCAGGTCCAGCCCCACCGCGTCGCCATCGCGCACATCCCGTCGCTGTGCCCGGGGTCGCTCGCCATCCCGACGGTGACGTACCCGAGCGACCGGGCGATCGCGAGCGAGTACCCGACGTTCTGATCCGTGTGGAGCGCCTGGGTCTCGCAGTGGATCGCGTCGGCCGGCACGCCGAGCGCCTCCATCCCGGCCGCGATCGACGCCGACTCGAGGTACGGGGTGTACGCGGCGCCGCCGGAGGTGATGAACCGGTGGGCCTGGCCGTCGTGGTACAGCTGCGCCGCCCACGCCGCGCGGCGCCACTGGCAGGTCGACAGGTGGCCGTTCGGCTCGGTCGGGCAGCCGGGGACGATCACCACGTCGACCCCGCCCGGAGGGGGCGCGACCGACGCGGACTTCGGCAGGCAGCCGGCGATCGACAGCAGGCAGAGGATGCGCACGACCGGATCGTATCGTCCTCGAGCGCCGACCGACGACGATCGTACCCGCCCGCAGACCGGGTGCGGCACGGGAACGGGATCAGCGGCTCCTCCCCAGCCCGTGCCCGCGCCGGTGCCCCTGCCCCGAGCACGCGAACGGTGGGTGGATGCGGCGGGCGCCCGTCCCCGGGCCGGATCGGCGGCGCGAACGGTGGGTGGATGCCGCGGGCGCCCGGTCGGCGGCGTGGTCGACGGACGGACCGCTGGACGCCGTGACGGCGATGGTGGCGTGCGCCGCGCATCTTGGCCTCGACGGCTCCGGCGAGCGGCAGGAGGCGCGGCTCCGGGCAAGCCATCGGGAGGAGTGCCGGGACGACCCTGGGGGAAGCGGGAGCCGGACGCTCCGGCGGCATCGACGGCCGAACATCCCCGATCTTCGAGGGGGCCGCCTACTGCTGCCGCGCGACGGTCGCAGCGTCGCGGACTTCACCGGCCAGGTCCACGAGCGGATCCGCGGCGCGGAGCGGACTGGATGCCGCCGAGCGGGCGACTCGGACAGATCCTGGCCCGGGCGCGAGACCGCTCCGCGGCCTACGGCCTCGCTAGGAGCACCGATCGGGTAGTCGGACCGAGCACGCTGAGGCAGGCTCGTTCGCGGGGCGGGAGGGCATGCCGCAGGCATG
>JBEBJW010000427.1:0-6221 GCA_040079715.1 Myxococcota bacterium
GGCGCGGGCAGGGGCAGGGGGAGGAGCCCGGGCGCGTAGCGTAGGCCGTGCGCGGCCTACCACAGGCTCCTACAGGTCGTACCCGCCGGCCCAGTACACGGCGTTGTACAGCAACTGGTACTGCGCCGGGTCGGTCGGGTAGAAGTCCGGCATCGCGCTGATCAGCGCCCCGCGGCCGGTCGGGCCGTCGTACGCGACCACCACGCCGTCCTCGCTCGGGGCGGTCATCACGATCGTCGCCCCGGGCAGCAGGGTGTCGTCCCACCAGACGTCCGACACCTGCCCCCACGCGATCGGGCTCGGCTCGAACTCCGGCGGCAAGCCCGCCGCGAGCGGGTGGGACGGGTCGAGCACCGTCAGCTCCCCGGTCGCGCCGCCGACCGCATGCAGCGACTTCGGATCGACGCCGACGAGGTCGGTGACCTCCCCCACCCCGAGCACGCTCTGGACGAGGACGCCGGTCGAGACGACGCCGTGGCCGAGCGCGACCCACGCGCGGAGCGCCTCCTCCTCCTCCGGCATCACGACCCCCACGGTGCCGATGTCCGACAACACCAGCACGTCGAGGTCGAGGCCGAGCAGCGTGTCGAGGTCGAGGACGTCGACGTCCGCCGCGACGATCGGGCAGAACCCGTACGCCGGGCCGGTGACCTCGAACTGGACCCACGGGCCGGCCGGGTCCGTCGCCTCGACGTTGCCGCGCACCCCGACCCGGACCTCGGTGCACGCCGCGCAGTCGCCGCCGTCGCAGTCGCTGTCGACCCCGTCGCCGCACGGGTCCGGGGCGCCGGGGTGGACGTCCGCCACGGCGTCGTCGCAGTCCTCGCGGGTCCGGACCGGGGCGTATCCGGCGGGCGGCGTGCAGGTCGCCGCGATCGGGACCCCGACGCCCACGCCGTCGCCGTCGGCGTCGACGACCCACGGGACCGGCAGGGTCAGGGTGGGATCGGCGTCGTCGCAGTCGTCGTCGGTCTCGACGTAGCCGGCCGGCGCGACGCACCCGTACACGACGCCGAGCGCCGCGCCGTGGCCGTCGCCGTCGGCGTCCGGGTAGTACGCGGTGGCCGACGCCAACACCAGCCCGGGATCGTCCTCGTCGGCGAGCCCGTCGCAGTCGTCGTCGCGGTCCGCGGGCCCGCACTCCTCGGGGGCCCCGGGGTGGACGAAGTCCCGCCCGTCGTCGCAGTCGCCGCCCATCGCGACCCTCGGCCGCGGCGGATCGCAGTACTCCCTGCCGGTCGCCGGGTCGCCGAACCCGTCACCGTCCAGATCGCGGTACCACAGCCACGCGCCGGTGCGGTCGGGGTCAGCGTCGTCGGTCAGCCCGTCGCAGTCGTTGTCCCACCGGTCGCACAGCTCGGTCGCGCCGGGGTGGATGTTCGCGTGCCCGTCGTCGCAGTCGTCGCCGCCGAACACCGGGGCGCGGTGGCCGTCGGCGTCGGCGTCACAGGTCGACGCGCAGGCCGGGTCTCCGCAATCGACCGCGTCGAGCGCGCAGCCGGCCGGGGGATCGGAGATCACTTCGGGGACGAGGTGCGCGTCGACCGCGCACCCGATTCCAGCCCCGAGCGGTCCAGCAGGGAACACGTACAACCAGAACACCCGGAACCTCGCTCTCCCCGCCGGGCGAGCCTACCACGGATGGTACGAGGTCAAACCCCGCTGAACTGAACGTTCTCGAACACCAGCGTCGGGCTGCGGGTGGTGCCGTACGGCCACGGGTCGCTGCCGACCTCGACCAGCGACGCGAACAGGTCGACGATGTTCCCGGTGACGTTCATCTCGGACACCGGCGCGCCGACCACCCCGCGGTCGACCTTGTGCCCGCGCAGGCCGAACGAGAAGTCGCCGGTGGTGTCGTTCAGGTTCCCGCCGAGCCAGCTCGTGACGTGGATCGCGCTCGACGCCGCGCCGAGCAGCGCCGGAAGATCCCGCGTCCCGAGGCCGATCATCCGGTTCGACGACGTCCCGGTCGTCGGGGGGCGCCCGAGCTTCCGGGCGTAGGTCGTGTCGAGGTACAGGTTCTGGAGCCGCCCGTCGGCGATCAGCGGCAGGGCCTTCGCCGCGAGCCCCTCGTTGTCCCACAGCCGCGAGCCGAGGCCCTTCGGCACGAGCGGATCGTCGGTGATCGTCAGGAGGGGGCTGACCACCGCCCGGTCCATCCGGGACGTCCAGAACGACCGGCCCTGCTGGACCGCCGCCCCGTCCGCCGCGGCCAGCAGCCCGCCGATCAGCCGGGCCGCGACCCGCGGGTGGACGATCAACGCGGTGGTCACCGTCTGGCCCTTCTCCGCCCCGACCCGGGCCCGGGCCCACGCGAGGGCCTGCTGCCCGACCGACGCCGGATCCGGCAGATCCGCCCGGAACCGCGCGCCGGCCGACATCCCGGCCTCGGGCCGCTTGTCGCCCTCGTCCCGCATCGTCACGTCGGCGCCGAGCCACTGGCTGGTCCCGTCGGTGATCCCTTCGAACCCGTTGCTCGACACCGCCGCCGCGGTCGAGGCGTAGGTCGAGCTCGACCCGGCCGCCGACAGCACCCCGTCCTCGCCGACCGTCTCGGCCGCGAGCGCGGCGAGGACCGCGAGGTGCTCCTCCCGGGTGACCGCCCGGACGGCGTCGTCCGCCAGCGCGAGGTCGACCGTCGACCGACCCGCGTACAGCGCGGGGTCCGCGATCCGGCGGTCCGGGTCCGGCTCGAGCGCGCGGGTCAGGTCGACCACGTCGACCACGAACGACCCGAGGCGGTCTGCCCGCAGGTCGGTCGTCGACGACGCGCCGTACCGCCCGTCGACCCACACCTCGAGCGACAGCGACCGGGTGGTGGCCTCGGTGACCTTCTCGATCACCCCGTTGCGGGCGCGGAACTCGACCGAGCGGCCGCGCGAGGCCTCGGCGAACACGTCGACCGCGCCGGCGGACCGCGCCAGGTCGACCGCGTCGCGGGCCCGGGCGAGCAGCGTCGCGACCTCGGCCTCGTCACGCATCGGAGCCTCCGACCGTCATCCGCCCGACCAGGACCGTGGGCATCCCCTGGCTGACCGGCACCGACTGGCCGTCCTTGCCGCAGGTCCACCCGCCGGTGTCGAGCCGGCTGTCGTTCCCGACCATCGTGACCCGCTGGAGCACCTCCGGGCCGTTGCCGATGATGTTCACGTCCTTGATCGGGGCGGTGATCTTGCCGTTTTCGATCAGCCAGCCGTTCTTGACGAAGAACGTGAAGTCTCCGGCGCCGATCTGGACCTGTCCGTTGGTGAACGTCTCGGCGACGATCCCGTACGGCACGTTCGCGAGGATCTCCTCCGGCGTGTGCGGGCCGTTCTCCATGTAGGTCGACCGCATCCGCGGCATCGGCGCGTGCCGGAACGACTCCCGCCGGCCGGAGCCGGTCGACGCCGCCATCCCGTAGTGCCGCGCGCTGATCCGGTCGTGGAGGTAGCTCTCGAGCACCCCGTCGCGGACGAGCACCGTGCGGGCGGCGGGCGTGCCCTCGTCGTCGTAGTTCAGCGCGCCGCGCTCGCCCGGCTGGGTCCCGTCGTCGACGATCGTCACGAACTCGGGTGCGATCCGCCGCCCGACCATCTCGCTGTAGATCGACAGGTTCTTCCGGTTGAAGTCGGCCTCCATCCCGTGGCCGATCGCCTCGTGCAGCAGGATCCCGGACGCGCCGGCGGCGAGGACCACGGGGTGCTCGCCCGCCTTCGGGCGGACCGCGTCGAACAGGATCATCGTCCGATCGACCGCCTCGGTGGTCACCTGCTGGAGCCGCTCGTCGGTGTACCAGTCGAGCCCGTGGCGGCCGGCGAGGTTGCTCGTGTTCGTCTGGGTCCGTCCGTCCTTCTGCGCGGTGACCGTCACGTTCAGCCGGCTCATCGGCCGATCGTCGAGCACGACGTTGCCGGCGAGGTCGACGATCAGCACCTTCTCCTGGGCGTCGAGCTGGTTGACCGTGACCTTGGTGATCGCGGGGTCCTTGGCGCGGGCCATCGCCTCGGTCTTGTCGATCAGCGCGAGCTTGTCGGCCACCCCGACCTCGGACCACGGGATCGCGACCCGGTACCGGTCGCCGAGCGGGTGGGTGACGAGGCCGGCCGGCGGGACCACCCCGGTCGCCCGGCTGGCGATCGCGGCGGCGGTGCGGGCAGCGGCGACCATGCTCGCCTCGGTCAGGTCCTCGGTGTACGCGTACCCGACCTGATCGCCGATCACGACGCGCAGGCCCACGCCCTGGTTGATCGACGTCGACGCGCGCCCGACGATCCCGTCCTCCATCACGATCGCGGTCGACCGAGTGTGCTGGAAGTACAGCTCGCCGGCGTCGCCCCCGCGCGACCCGAGCTCGGCGAGCACCCGCCCGAGCAGCGGCTTGTCGACCCCGAACCACGCGAGGAACGGGTCCTCCGGCAGCGGGGTCGCGGTGAGCGCGTGGAGCGGCTTGCCGCGGGCGCACGCAGCCAGGAACGACGGCATCGACAGCGCGACGAACCCGCCGGCGGCGGTCCCGAGGAGCTGGCGGCGGGTGGGGCGATGCACGGGCGACCTCCGAGGTCTGCGCACGATACCGTCGATCGGCGGCCGGGTGCTCCGCCCGAGACATCGAAAGACATTGCCCGGCCGCGCGTACCACGTGAGGGTCCGATCGACGGGAGCGCGACGATGGTGTGGCTGTGGGGGGCGATGCTCGGGTGGTTCGGGTGCGTGGTCCGCCCGTCGGCGCCCGATCCGGGCCTGCCGCTCGACGCGATCGAGGCGCTGGTCCGGCCGGACGTGAAGGACCGCGCCGGGTGGGCCGGGGACGTGCGGTCGGGGCTGCTGACCGCCGGGATGACCCCCGACGCGTCGAACGTGTGCCAGGTCCTGGCGGTGATCGAGCAGGAGTCGGGGTACGCGGCCGATCCGGCGGTCCCGGGGCTCGGCCGGATCGCGCGGGCCGAGATCGAGGCGAAGCTGTCGCCGCTCGGGCCGCTGTCCGGCCTCGGGGCGGACTGGCTGCTGTCGGCGAAGCCCGAGGGCCAGACGAAGACGTTCGGGGAGCGGCTCGACGCGGCGAAGACCGAGCGGGACCTCGACCGGTTGTTCCGGGAGATCCTCGCGTACCACGAGGGTCAGGTCCCGGGACTCCAGCAGGCCGGCGCGACCCTGTTCTCGGGGCGCCTCGAGCGGCTGAACCCGGTGCGGACCGCGGGCTCGATGCAGGTCGGGGTCGACTTCGCCCAGGAGCTCGGGCGGGCGGAGGGGGTGCCGGCGGAGACCGTCCGCGAGCTGCTGTACACCCGCGCCGGCGGCGTGCGGTACGGCACCGCCCGGCTGTTCGCGTACCGGGCGGACTACGACGACGTCGTGTACCGGTTCGCCGACTACAACGCCGGGCTGTACGCGTCGCGGAACGCGGCGTTCCAGACGCAGCTCGCCGCGATCACCGGCCTCGACCTCGCGCCGGACGGGGATCTGCTCGTGTACACCGACGCCGGCAACGTCCGCGACGGCCAGACGATGGGCGCGCTGCTCGCGTGGCGGGCGGCGTCGGCCCCGGATCTCACCGAGGCCCAGCTCCGGCGGGAGGTCCGGCGCGAGAAGACCGCCGCGTTCGAGCAGACCGAGACCTGGACCCGCGTCCGGGCCCAGTACACCGCGAAGACCGGCAAGTCGCCGGCGTACGCGAGGCTCCCCGACGTGGCGCTCGACAGCCCGAAGATGACCAAGCAGCGGACCACCGCGTGGTTCGCCCAGAGCGTCGACAAGCGGTACGAGGCGTGCATCGCGCGGGGCCGGAAGTGAACCGACGGAGCTGGGGGATCGCCGCGGGAGTGGCGCTCGTCGCGCTGCTGGTCGCCGTGGCCGTGGTGGCGGCGCTCGGGCTCCCGGGGGCGCCGGACGCGCGGTCGAGCGGGGACGTCGGGTCCTCGATGCTCGCTCCGGCGCCGATCGAGCCGCCGCCGGACGCGCTCGATCCGGTCGAGGCCGAGCGGGCCGCGGTCGACGCGCTGGTGACCGCCGGCGGGTGGACCCGGCTCCGGTGCCCGGCCTCCCCCGGCGCCGACGCGGCCCTCGCGCGGTCCGGCCGGTGCGCGCTCGACGGGACGGCGCTGAGCTGCGCGGTCCGGGACCCGGCGGGGGTGGTGGCGGTCCGGCCGCCCCCGGTCGCCGATCAGCCGCGGCCGGCCCCGAGCGATCCGCCGTCGACGGTGCTCCGGTGGTCGACCGGACCGGACGGCACGACCCGG
>JBEBJW010000428.1:0-6202 GCA_040079715.1 Myxococcota bacterium
TACCAGAACCCCGCCGCGACCCCGACCGGGAGCGCCAGCGGGGCGAGCACGGCGACCGCCGCCGGCCCCCACGCCGGCCCGTCGACCGGTTGGCGCCACAGCGCCGCGTGGCGACGCGACAGGAGCAGGTCCCGGACCGCGGTCCGCTCCGCCAGCGCCCACCCCGCGATCACCGCGGCCAGGAACGCGCCCGCCGCCGCCGGAGGCGCCCGCTCCAGGTCTCGCTGGAGGCGGCGGAACTCGATCATCGCGTCGAGCTCGACCACCACCACCGCGAGCCCGAACCACCGCGGCGCGACGTGCGCGAGCAGGGCGCCCCGGGTCGACCGGGACACCCACCGGGCCAGCGCCCACGCCGCCTGCGCCGGCGGGAACCAGCCCCGAGCGGTCGAGCGGGAAAACCAGCCCCGAGCGGTCGAGCGGGAAAACCAGCCCCGAGCGGTCGAGCGGGAAGTCAGCGGCCTACCAGATCGAGCCGCCGCCGAACTTGCCCTTCACCGTCACCCCGAGCCGGTTGATCCCGCCCGAGTAGGTGCCGTTGGCGGACGGGTAGAAGTACCGGTCTTCCTTCGCGGCGGTCTCGTCGATCGTCACGCCGTACGCGCTGTTGGTGATCGTCCGGGTCATCAGGAACTGGTGCGAGAACGACAGGCCGATCCCGAGCTTCTCGATCGGGTTGATCTGGGTCATCAGCCCGACGATCACGGCGTCCATGTCGATGTTGTTCGCCGACAGCGCCTCGTCGGGGATCGCGTGGTGGTCGTAGGTGACCCGCGCGCCGCCGCTGAGCGGCCCGACGAGCTTGAGCTTGCCGTCGACGCCGACCCAGAACGTGTCCTGGTTGTCGCGGGCCCACAGGCGGTCCTGGGTGAGCAGCTCGGCGGTGGCCTCGGCGTTCTCGGCGCTCGGGACGGGCTTGTCGGCCGCGGTCGCCGCCTCGATGATCGCGTCGGCGGTCACGTCGGTGTGGATCTCGTAGTCCTTGAACGCCGACCACATCACGTACGAGCCCATCACCTCGAGGCGGAGCCGCTCGATCGGGCTCAGCACCACGCCGAGGTTGATCCGCGCCGGAAGGTTGTACCCGACGGCGGAGGTGCCCTTGATGTTGGTGTCGCAGATCCCGCGCGTCTCGGCGCCGACCCGCGCGAGCGAGCTGCCGATGTCGCCCGGGACGTACTGCGGCGGGCACTGGAACTTCAGGTTCAGGTCGCCGTCGTGGTCGAGCCGGACGCCGTGGTTGTACGACACCGAGATCCCGAGCTTCTTGCCGATCGGGGTGACGTACAGGCCCGCGCCGAACGTGAACGTGGTGTCGTGCAGCGCGCCGTGGTCGCCGTTGCCCTCGTCGCCGCCGAGGACCGCGGTCGTGGTGTAGCCCTTGTCCTCGAGGTAGCCGTCCTGGTACCCGTCCTGCGGGCCGACCAGCCCCTCGACCTCGGCGGTGATGTCCGGGTACACCGTCGTGTCGGTGTTCGCGTAGTACGACGAGTCGACGAACGACACCGAGGCGCCGAGCGCGATCTTGTTCAGGAGCTGGTACGACGCGCCGGCCATCACGTGCAGCGCCTGGATCTGGCCCGCCCGCAGCGCGTAGCGGTTCGCGCCGAACTCCTGGTCGCTCTCGCCGCCGCGGCCGGTCGGCACCGCGAGCCCGAGCCCGACGCCGAGGCCGGGGACCATCAGGTTCGACGACACGCCGAGGAACGGCACCGGCGCGAACGTCGACAGCTTGTCGACCCCGCCGTAGTTGTACTCGGTCGGGTAGCCCGCCGCGCCGAGATCCTGGTTCAACGTGCCGTAGTCGGGGTTGGCCCGGTCCGCGGTCACCCCGCCGAACGTCGGCGCGAGCTCGACCATGAACTGGGTGCCGCCGCCGACCGCGAGCCCGGCCGGGTTCCACCAGATCGCGGTGGGGTTGGTCGCCCCCGGCGTCCCGTAGGCGCCTCCGACCTCGATCAGGTCGAGGCTCGCGGCGTGGGACGGGGTGGAGAGCGCTTGCAGCGTAACCTGCAGCATCAGCAGTGCGTTCACGGCGTTCCTCCGGTCGGGGGCGAAGCGTCACACTCTACCCTGTTGTGCCGCGGGTGCTACAACACCACGAGGAGGGACGCGATGCGGACGCTCGGAATCCTTGGGTTCGTGGGGCTCGGCATGACCTGCGACGACGGGGTCCGGGTCGTCGGGCCGGGCACCGGCGAGCCTGGCGCGGGGGGCAGCACGTACAACGGGTCCGACACCGGCACCGGCGCCGAGCGCACCGGCTGGGCGTGCGATCTGCAGACCGTCGACGGGAGCTGCATCGTGTACACCGGCTCCGGCTGGACCCAGGGCGCGGCCGAGAGCGAGTGCGGCCAGGCGCTGGTCGAGTCGTGCCCGTACACCGCCCTCGGCGGGTGCCGCGTCGTCCCGGGCGACCCGCTCCAGTACGACGTGTGGTACTACGTCGGCGACTACCACGCCCCGCGCGACCGCGACTTCCTGCTGGCGGACTGCGAGAACAACGCCGGCGAGCCGCTGTAGCGCCGCCACGGGTGAGGGGTCGACTCGACGGAGGACGGGCGCCCCGGCGCTGCGCGCCGTCGCCCTCCTTCCGGGGTCGCGCTCCGCGCTCCGACCTCGCGCTGCTCGGCCCGCTCGCTCCGCTCCCGCCCTCCAGTCCGGCTGGCGCGGGTCGACGCGGTCGCGCCGTCGGTCACCCGTTCGCGAACCCCGAGCGGTCGAGCGAAAAACGAAGAACGCCCGCCGGAACAAGGTTCACGGCGGGCGTTCGCTGAGCCGCTTGAGCGGCCGAGTAGGTGGTCGGGGTGGCAGGATTCGAACCTACGACTTCCTGCTCCCGAAGCAGGCGCGCTACCAGACTGCGCTACACCCCGACGACGGGCATTGTGTATTCGGGCGCTCGGCTGCCGTCCAGGGTCAACTCACCGCGGCGCGTGCGATCCATGCGCTCGCCCGGTCTGCGAGCGCGTCGTGGCCTGCGGTTCGGGCCCACCCCGCCACCCGCCGGATCGCGTCGATCGTGGACCGGCGGTGTCCGCGGGCCGGCAGCCGCTCCAGGATCTCGAGCTGGCGCGACGCGACGCGCGGATCGTCGACCCGGGCGGCGAGCTCGGCCAACGCGGCGACGAGCTGGCCGCGGTGCCGGACGTCGACCCCGGTCGCGAACCGGTCCAGCAGAGGCTCGAGCAGCGCGCGCGCCGCGTCGAGCCGGCCGGCGGCGAGCAGCGCGCACCCGTGGTCCAGATCGAGCACCGGCCAGTCGAACCCGGCCCGCTGGCGCATCCGCGACGCCTCGTCGAGCGCCGCCACCGCCTCGGTCGGCCGATCGAGGCACACCAGCGCGTGCCCCCGCCCGCGCTGCAGGCGCGCGCGGGCCATCGGCGCCTGGGCGCGGGTCTGCCGGTCCGCCCAGTCGGTCAGCACCGCGAGCCCGTCGGTCGGCCGCCCGGCGTCGCACAGGACCCGCGCGAGCGACAGCACCACCGCCTGGTCGCCGCGCTCCACCCCGCCGAGCGCGCCGCGGAGCATCACCTCGGCCCCGCGCGTGTCGCCGCGGATCCGTTTGACCTCGGCGCGGGTGATCGTCGCGAGCGGGTGGAGCGGCGTCCCGCGGGCCCGGTGGAACGCGATCTCCGACCGCGCCTCCGCCCGGTCGAGCGCCAGCGCCCGCAGATCGATCCGGGCGAGCTCGATCAGCGCCCGGACCTCGGCGAGGTGGTCGCGGGTCGCCCGGCCGCGCTCGAGCAGCTCCTCGACCGCCCGACGGTGCGCGTCGCCGCCGTGCATCGCGTACAGATCGACCAGGGCCTGCATCCCCTCGAGCCACCGCGGGTCGGTGTCGGCCGCGATCCGCCCGAGCGTGCCGTACCACCGGCTCGCGACCTCGAGCGCCCGCTCGCGATCCCACTCGGACAGCCACCGCAGCGCGACGAGGTACATCTCGGCGGCCCGATCGAACGCCTGGGCCTCCTCGAAGTGGACCGCCGCCCGCCCGGCGTACGCCTCGCCCCGCCCGGCGAGGATCTCGGCGCACGCGACGTCGATTCGGCGGCCGTCGGCGCGGGCCTCGATCAGCAGCCGGTCCCGCAGCAGCAGGTGCGCGAACGAGAACCGCCCGCCGGACCGCTCGGGGACCAGGAACCCGCGGTTGACCAGCATCGCCGACAGGCCGGTCGGGATCGGCCGGTCGAGCCGGGCCGCCGCGTCGCGCCACTCCGCGTGGGCGAACGTCGGGCCGAGCACCGCCGCGATCCGGAGGGCCTCCCGCGCGCCCGGGACCTCGTCGAGCCGGTCGAGCGCCGCGGTCCACAGGGTCGCGAGCGAGTCCGGCAGGACCTCGGACGACGTGAGCTCGACCCCGCCGGGGTCTCCGCGGAGCCCGCCCCGCTCGACCAGCGCCGACACGAGCTGGACCGCCAGGCGCGGGTTGCCGTTCGCGTGCGCCGCGATCCGGTCGGCGACCGCGCGGTCGAGCGGCAGCATCTGGCGGACCAGCCCGGACAGCTCGTCCGGCAGCAGCGGCCCGAGGTCGAGCTCGAGCCCGCCGAGCCGGTCGATCACCGCCCGCAGCCGCTCGCGGTGGGGGATCCGCTCCTCCCGCGCGGTCAGCACGAACAGCACCGGCGGCGGCGACGGCAGGTCCGCGACGTACTCGACCAGCGCGACCGACTCCGCCGCGTGGTGGGCGTCGTCCAGCCACACCACCAGCCGGCGCCCGGACGCCCGGCGGGCGATCACCCGCCACACCACCGCGAGGCGCTCGGGGCCGGACAGCGGCTCCCCGTCGAGCAGCGGGTCCGCCGGGCGGAGCAGCCGGGTCAGCGCGTACGCCTCGCGGTCGCCCGCCGCCGACAGCTGCTGGCGGAGCTCGCGGAGCAGCTCGGTCGCGTCCATCCCGTGCGAGTGGAGGTGCTCCTCGATCAGCCCGGGCAACCCGTCGATCTCGGCGGGGACCCGATCGAACCGCGCCCGGAACGCCTCGGCCGCCCCGAGCTCCGACGCGCGCTCGACCAGCCACGACGCGAGCCGGGTCTTGCCGAGCCCCGCCCCGCCGCGCACCACCACGATCCGCGGCCGGTCGAGCTCGCGGACCGCGGTCCACAGCCGCTCGCGCTCGGATGGCCGGCCGGCGAGCGGCGGCTCGTGCAGCCCGAACAGTCCGAGCCCGCGCCCCCCGAGCGCCGCGGTCCGGACCGGCCTCGACCCCGACCACCCGGGGAGCACCGGCGGGCGCACCCGGCTCGCCGCGACCGGCGGGATCGCGGGCGGATCCGGGATCGCCGCCCACTCCGTCAGCGGCAGGGTCGCCGTGTCCGGCAGGCGGACCCGCCCGGAGCCGGCGGGGCGCGGCAGGTGGACCAGCGACCACGCGGCGTCGGCGGCGCACTGGAACCGGTCGTCCGGGTCCTTCGCCATCAGCCCCCGCAGCCAGTCCGCGAACTCCGGCGGGGCCGGGAACCGCACCGCGGGGTGGGGTACCGGCGCGAACAGGTGGCCGCGGCGGATCTCGTCCTCGTCGCCCTGGAACGGGCGGTGCCCGGTCGCGAGCCGGTAGGTGGCGCACCCGAGCGCGTACAGGTCGGTCCACGGCCCCTGCTCGGTCCGCAGCCCGAGGATCTGCTCCGGCGCGGCGTACGGGAGGCTGCCGCCGTGGACGAGCTCGTCTCCGCGCCACCGCCAGGCCAGGCCGAAGTCGGCGAGCACGATCCGCGGCTGGTCGAACCCCCCGGTGTACAGCAGGTTCCCGGGCTTGAGATCCCGGTGGACGATCCCGCGGGCGTGGGCGTGGCCGAGCGCGTCGAGCACCTGGACCAGCACGTGGACCAGCTTGTGCCAGTCGAGCGACGGGGTCAGGTCGTGGATCGAGCCGTCGGCGAGCTCCATCGCGAGCCACGGGCTGCCGGCGCGGAGCTTGCCGCGAGAGCCTCGCTCGTGGTCCGGCTCGAGGGTGCCGGCGTCGTACACCCGCACGATGTTCGGGTGGTCGAGCGTGCCCACCGCGCGCACTTCGGCCTGCAGCGCGTCGGCCGCGTCGGCGCCGCCGGTGAGGTCCGCCGGGATGATCTTGACCGCTGCGGCCACGCCGGACCGGTGGCGCGCGCGCCAGACCGTCCCCATGCCGCCCTGCGCGAGGACGCAGAGCAGCTCGTATCGGTCGAGGCGTTCCCCCGGCGCGAGCGCCGTCACGGGGGGAGGTCCA
>JBEBJW010000429.1:0-6195 GCA_040079715.1 Myxococcota bacterium
GTGTACTCGACCCCGCCGGCGCTGATCGTCGCCGCGTGCCGCCCGGGGGCCGCGCCGGCCTCGATCCACCTCGGCGAAGACCCGGCGGAGTCCGCGTTCACCCGGAGCGCGGACGGGCCGTTCGCCGCGCTGCTCGACCGGATCGGCGCCCCGCGGCCGCGCCCGACCGGGGCGTCCCCGGTCGGGGTGCTCGACGCGCTCGGGGTCCTCGGGCCGGGCCTGGTGCTGGTCCACGGGGTCCACCTCGACGACGACGACCGGGCGCGGATCTCCGTCCGACGGAGCCCGGTCTGCCTGTGCCCGAGGTCGAACCTCCACATCGGCGGGGTCCTCCCGGACGTGCCGGCGCTGCTCGCGGCCGGGATCCGGCTCGCGCTCGGGACCGACAGCCTCGCGTCGAGCCCGGACCTCGACGTCCTGGGCGAGCTCCCGCCCCTCGCCGTCCGGTACCCGGGGATCCCGGTCGACGCCTGGCTCGCGCTCGCCACGTCCTCCGGGGCAGCCGCGGTCGGTCGGCCGGGCTACGGTCGGATCGCGGTCGGGGCCGCGCCCGGCCTGGTGTTGCTGCACGTCGACGATCCGCGCGACCTGCTCGACGCGCCCCCGCCGCGGACCTGGATGGTGAGACCGTGACGGCGCCGATCGTGACCTGGGCCCGGATGATCAAGCTGTCCCACACGATCTTCGCGATGCCGTTCGCGCTGGCCGCGGCGGTGCTCGCGGCGCGGGACGTCGACGTCACCGCGATCCAGATCGGCGGGATCGTGCTCGCGATGGTGTTCGCCCGGTCGAGCGCGATGGGGTTCAACCGGGTGATCGACCGGGACATCGACGCGAAGAACCCGCGGACGGTGACCCGCGAGCTGCCGGCGGGCGAGATCTCGGTCCGGGCGGCGTGGGGGTTCACGATCGCGTCGGCGGCGCTGTTCGTCGCGGTGTGCGCGGTGCTCGGCCCGGCGACGCTGGCCCTGTCGCCGGTCGCGATCGCGATCGTGTGGGGCTACTCGCTCACCAAGCGGTTCACCGCGCTGTGCCACCTGGTGCTGGGGGTCGCGCTGGCCCTGGCGCCGACCGGGGTGTGGATCGCGCTGACCGGCGGCTACGGGCCGATCCCCGCGGCCCTGTCGCTCGCGGTGGCCACCTGGGTCGCCGGGTTCGACATCGTGTACGCGTGCCAGGACGCCGCGTTCGACCACGAACAGGGCCTGTACAGCGTCCCGAGCGTGCTGGGGATCCGGGGCGCGCTCGCGGTGAGCCTCGGGCTCCACTTCGTCACCGTGGCCGTCCTGGCCGCGTTGCCCGCGCTGACGCCGCTCGGGTGGGCGCCGCGATCACGGCCGTCCTGGCCTACGAGCACTGGATCGTGTCGCCGACCGACCTGTCGCGGGTGAACAAGGCGTTCTTCGACCTGAACGGCTGGGTGTCCCTGCTGTTCTTCGGGTTCGTGGTCGCCGGCGTGTACACCGCCTGAGCCGTCCCTACACCCGGGGCGTATCCTTGACACCCGTGCCGGCCCGGCCTACTTTCCGCGGCTCAGTCACGATGGTCCGATAGGAGGGGTTGCGATGTCGAAGAACGTTCAGAGTGTGATGATGTCCTCGGTGATGGCCGGCCTGATGGCGGGCGCGCTGGTCGCGTGCGCGGGCTCGAAGGGCGAGAAGCCGGCCAGCGAGACCCCGGCGGCGGCCGCTCCGGCCCCGGTCGAGGCGGCTCCGGCGGCCCCGGCGGCGGCTCCCGAGGCGGCCCCGGCCGCGGTGGTCGAGGGCGCCCAGCCGGCCGCGATCCCGGCCCACGAGTGCAAGGGCAAGAACGAGTGCAAGGGCCAGGGCGGCTGCGCCGTCGCCGGCCAGAACGACTGCAAGGGCAAGAACGAGTGCAAGGGCAAGGGCGGCTGCAAGACCACCTGACCAGCACCGGCGCAGAGCCGGGCGTCACCCCCGAGCCCGCCGTGTCCCCATCGGGGGCGGCTCGCGGGGTGGTGTCCCGGTTCCGCGTGCCCGACCTCGGCGTCGGTGTGGGGTACCGGATCCCGCACTACACCGAGATCCAGGCCCGTCGTCCGCCGATGGACTGGTTCGAGGTCATCTCCGAGAACTTCATGGTGGACGGCGGCTCGCCGCTGTCGTGGCTCGACCGGATCCTCGACGGTTACCCGGTCGTCCAGCACGGCGTGTCGATGTCGCTCGGCAGCGACGAGGATCCCGACCACACCCGGCGGCTGCGCGCGCTGATCGAGCGCACGAACACGCCGTGGGTCAGCGATCACCTGTGCTTCACCACCGCCCACGTGAACTCGCACGATCTGTTGCCGATCCCGTACGAACCCGGGCTGCTGCGGCACGTGATCGATCGGTGCAAGCGGGCCGCGGACGCGTTCGGGCGCCCGTTCGCGGTCGAGAACCCGTCGTCGTACCTCGGGTGGAAGGCGAGCACGATGCCGGAGTGGGCGTTCCTGGCCGAGCTCGCCGAGGCGGCCGACGTGGGGATCCTGCTCGACGTGAACAACGTGTTCGTGTCGTCGGTGAACCACGGGTTCGATCCCGAGGTCTACCTCGACGCAATCCCCGCCGATCGGGTGGTGCAGATCCACCTGGCCGGCCACACCGTCAAGGATGGGTACCGGCTCGACACCCACGACGCCCCGGTGTGCGACGAGGTCTGGGCGCTGTACCGCCGGACGATCGAGCGGATCGGGCCGGTGTCCACGCTGATCGAGTGGGACGGCCAGATCCCGAGCTGGGATCGGCTCGCCGAGGAGGCCGCCCGCGCGCGCGCCGTCCGCGACGAGGCGGCGGCGGTGTTCCGTGGCCGGTGAGGGCCTCCCGCCCGACTGGCGCGAGCAGCTCGTCGACATGATCCGCGGCGCCCGCCCGCTGGCGGACGACTGGTTCACCGGCGGCCCGGTGTGCACCCCGGCCGACCAGATCGCGATCTACGTCGACCAATACCGGATGCGGCTGTACGACGCGCTCCGGCTCGAGGTCGCCGGCCTGGCCCACCTCCTCGGCGACGGCCCGGACGGCGAGGCGCTGCTCAGGCGGTACCTGCTCGCCCGGCCGTCCCGGAGCTGGACCCTGAACCGGGTCGCCGACGGCCTCGCCGACTGGCTCGCCGCCGAGCGCGACCGGGTCCCCGACCAGGTCCCGGCCGCGTGGATCGAGATGGCGCGGCTCGACTGGGCGGTCCAGCACGGGTTCGAAGCGGCCGCCGGGCCCCGGCTCGAGCCGTCGGCGCTGGTCACCGTCCCGCACCTCCGGCTGCAGCCCCACGTGCACCTCGTCCGGTGCACCCACAACGTCCACGAGATCCGTTCGGCGGTGCTGACCCGCGCGGAGCCGCCGCCGCTGGTGCCGGGGGACTTCCCGATCGTGGTGTTCCGCCGCGACGACGCGATGCGCCATTGGTGCGTGCCGCTCGGATTGTGGGGGATCCTCGACGCGATCGGACGTGGGCTGTCGATCGCCGCGTCGCTCGACGACGTGTTCGCCCGCGGGTGGGTCACGCTCGAGCAGCTCGACGACAGTGTCGGGGACTGGTTCCGCGACCTCGCCGAGCGAGACCTCGTGACCACCCGATAGCGAGCCGCGGGTGGACGGCGGGGGCTCGCGGGCGTACATTGGGGCCAACGCCGGCCCCGACGACCGTGGGCCGAATCCTTGGAACCTCTTTGTCTTCCTTCGAACGGCTCGGTCTCGCCGAGCCCCTGGTGCGCGTCGTCGCCGAGATCGGCTACGAGGCGCCGACGCCGATTCAGTCGGCCGCCATCCCGCCGCTGCTCACCGGCCGAGACCTGCTCGGCACCGCCCAGACGGGCACCGGCAAGACGGCGGCGTTCGCGCTGCCGATCCTCCACAAGCTGCACACCGGGCCGAAGCGGCCCCGGCCCGGCAAGCCGCGGGTCCTCGTGCTGTCGCCCACCCGCGAGCTCGCGATCCAGATCGACGAGCAGTTCCAGGCGCTGTCGGCCCACGTCCGCGTCAAGACGGCCGCGATCTTCGGCGGCGTCGGGCAGGGTCCGCAGGTCACCGCGCTCCGCAGCGGGCTCGACGTGCTCACCGCCACCCCCGGGCGGCTGCTCGACCTGCTCGAGCAGGGCCACGTGAACCTCGACGACCTCGACACGTTCGTCCTCGACGAGGCCGACCGGATGCTCGACATGGGGTTCCTGCCGGACGTGCGACGGGTGGTCGATCGGCTGCCGCCCGGGCCGCCGCGCGGGGTCCGCCAGACGATGTTCTTCAGCGCCACCATGCCGCCCGACGTGGCGAAGCTGGCGCACACCATCCTGACCGACCCGTTCCTGGTCGAGATCGCGCCCGAGTCGACCACCGCAGACAACGTCGTGCAGCGGGTGATCTTCGTCGACACCGCCGGCAAGCGGAGCCTGCTCGCGCAGGTGGTGAACGATCCGCGGGTCGAGCGGGCGCTGGTGTTCACCCGGACCAAGCACGGGGCGAACCGGGTGGTCGAGCACCTGAAGAAGGCCGGGATCAACTCGGCGGCGATCCACGGCAACAAGTCCCAGGGAGCCCGCCAGCGGGCGCTCGAGTCGTTCCGGACCGGGGAGATCCCGGTGCTGGTGGCGACGGACCTCGCCGCGCGCGGGATCGACGTCGAGGCGATCAGCCACGTGATCAACTACGACCTGCCGAACGTCCCCGAGCAGTACGTCCACCGGATCGGGCGGACGGCCCGCGCCGGCGCGTCCGGCCTGGCGGTGTCGTTCTGCGATCGCGAGGAGATCCCGTTCCTGCGGGACATCGAGCGGCTGATCGGGGCGCGGATCCAGGTCGCGGGCGACCGGATCGGCCTGCCGGCGGACGTGGTCGAGCCGGGGCCGCTGGGATCCGGGCCGCGCCGGGCGGCAGCGCCGTCCGGCGGAGGCGGGGGCAAGTCCCGGTCCCGCTCGCGTCGGCGGCGGTAGGCCGCCATCCTGTCCCAGCGCCGGATCGCGCTCCCGAGCCCGGCTCGCGCCGCCGCCGGACGCGCGCGGCGGATCGCGCGCCGTCGGGCTACATCCGCGGGGACGGAGGAGGAGCGATGGCGTCACGGCGGGAACTGATCGCGGGCAGCCTCGGACTGTTGGCCGTCACGGCCTGTCCGTCCGATCCTCCGGACCCGGACGACTCGGGGTCGACGGACCCGACGGACCCCACGGACCCGACCGACCCGACGCTCGACTCGGGCACCACGCCGACCGACACCGGCACCCCGCCGCCGTGCAGCTCGTCGGTCAAGCCGAACAAGATCGTGATGTGCTTCGCGGACTTCCCGGAGCTGGTCGACCCCGACGGCTCGGCGACGATCGACTCGAGCCGCGGCGAGCTGATCGTGGTCCGGGTCGACGAGAACAACGTCGTCGCCCTGTCCGACCGGTGCACCCACGCCGGCTGCGCGGTCACCTGGCGGCGGGCGTCGCACGAGCTGTTCTGTGCGTGCCACAACTCCCGGTTCGACACCGACGGGACCGTGCTCGGCGGGCCCGCGCCCACCCCGCTCCCGTCGTACCCGGCGACCCTCGACGGCGACGCGGTGACGATCGACCTCGGGTGACAACGGGGCCGCTCCGGCGTTTTTTTCCGAGGGCGATCCTGCCGACCCGGTTAGGTGTGGTGATGCTCGTCATCATCGGACTCGGGTCGATCGCGCACGCCACGCCGGCATACACCCCACCGGACCGCGAGCTGATCTGGCCCGACGGCGTGCACGACGTCCCGCGAGACACCGCGATCTTCCTGCTCGAGCGGGTCGAGGACCTCGCCTTGCCACAGGTGACCGGTCCGTCCGGGGCGCTCGATCTGCCGTCTCGGGTGCTCCAGGGCATCGACGGGCTGTGGTGGCGCGTGCTGGTCCCGACCGCCCCGTTCGAGCCCGGCGCATACGTCATCGAGGTCGAAGGCGTCGACGTCGGGTTCACGGTGGTCGACGAGGACGCTGCCGTGGCCGAGCCGCCCGGCAAGTTCCGCCGGTGGACCTCGGCGAGCTGCGGCGACGGCAGCAGCGGCGGGCTGTCGTACCGGGTGTGCGAGGGCGGGGTGATCCACCTCGCCGTGACCGGTGACGACGAGCCTCCCGCGCCCACCCTCGACGATCCGGGCGAGGCGCGGGTGGTCGGGGCCGGTGAACAGCCGCTCGACCTGACGAGGTTGTTCGGCGTCCGGATCGGCTTCACCGAGACCGTGTGGCTCGGAGACT
>JBEBJW010000430.1:0-6190 GCA_040079715.1 Myxococcota bacterium
CGACCGCGGGGACGCTGGCCACGAGGTGCTGGAGCGTCAGCGGCCACGGATCGGCCGAGGTGGGGGAGGCGGAGTCGAACGACGCGGGCTCGCCGTCGCTCGTCC
Organism: Myxococcota bacterium; assembly: GCA_040079715.1. Taxonomy (GTDB): domain Bacteria; phylum Myxococcota_A; class UBA796; order UBA796; genus JACKER01. The sequence goes on from JBEBJW010000430.1 coordinate 106, forward strand.
ACGCGCCGCGGGTCCGGGTGGTCGCGATCGTCCACCGGTCCGCCCCGACCGGCTCGGTCGCGAGCTCGTACACCGCCTCCATCGTCCGCTCGCCGGTGGCGGTGGCCACATCGACCTCCCACCGCTGCGGGTCACGCCCGCGGCCGAGGCCGCCACCCCCGAGACCGCCGTGGGCGCACCCCGCGAACGTCGTCACCGCGAGGGCCGACGCCGTCAGCGTCACGGTCGAGCGGCACGTCGAGCGGCTCGTCGAGCGGCTCACGGCGTGGCCAGCCCGGTCGCGGGGGCCAGCCCGAGCGCCGCGAGGTTCACCTCGTCCCCTTCGCGGTGGAGCTGCCAGTACGGCAACCGGGTCGAGCCGGTGAGCTCGGCGACCTCGCCGTCGGAGGTGGTCCAGCCGACGATCCGGTGCGGCGCGTCGACCTCGACCGCCCAGGTGGTGACGAGCCCGGTCGCGAGCGCCACCCGGACCTCGGTGACCCGGAACGTGCCGGCGGGCACGGTGCGCTCGCTGACCGCGTCCCCGCGGGTGATCGTCGCGGTGGTCCAGCTCGGCGGCTGGTGGGCGAACCGGCTGGACATCAGGGTCGGCAGCACCGGCACCTCGATCGTCACGCCGGCCGCCGGCCAATCGCCGACCACGCCGCGGACCAGCATCGGGAGCGCATCGGCGAACACTCCGTCGCGGGGGAGGGGGAGCTCGTCGGCGTGATCGCCCTCGCCGTCGAAGTAGCTGTGCCCGACCCGCGCGACCCGCGACCCGCGCGGCAGGAGCTGCTCGTACACGTGGCCGCACCACTCCTGCATCCCGAGCGAGACCTTGACCGGCTGGCCGATCGGCGCCGTCCCGTCGACCCGGACGAAGGTCGAGGTCATCACCTCGTAGTCGTAGATCCCGGTCTGGAAGTGCCGGATCTCGTTCAGCTTCAGCACCGGGTATTCGTCGCCGTGCCCGCCGTCGGACTTGACCCGCTGACCCTCGGTGAAGTCCTCGGTGACGAACACCAGGACGGCGGAACCGCTCCGGAGCTCGTCGTATCTCGGTGTGGTCAGGCGGTACCCGGACAGCTCTGCCCGACCGTCGCCCCATTGGTCCCAGAACCCGGGACCCGCTTGCGCTCTGGGCAGATCCGGGCCTGCCGCTGCACCGGAGCCGGCTCCGGCTCCACACCCGACGATCGTCGCCACGACCAGCCACCGCATCGCATCCCCGTCGCTCCGGCGCGGTGGATCTGCGGCGACGCCGACGATACGACCCGCCACTGCGAGAACCAGCCCATGATCGAGCGCCAGAACCTCCGCCATATCCTCGACCACGACATCCTGCCGCTGGTCGACAAGCCCTCGCGGTACCTCGGCACCGAGGTCAACGCGGTGCACAAGGATCCCGACTCGGTCGACGTCCGGATCGCGCTGGCGTTCCCGGACCTGTACGATCTCGGGCTCGGCAACCTCGGGATCCACATCCTGTACGCGTGCGTGAACGCGGTCCCGTGGGCGTCGTGCGAGCGCCTGTACGCCCCGGCCATCGACCTCGAGCGGGCGCTGCGGGCCCGGGGCCTGCCGCTGTTCACCCTCGAGACGAAGTCGCCGGTCACCGAGCTCGACCTGATCGGGTTCACGCTCCAGTCCGAGCTCACGTACACGAACATCCTGAACCTGCTCGACCTCGGCGGACTGTCGCTCCGGACCGCAGATCGCCGCGAGGACGACCCGCTGACCTGCGCCGGCGGCCCGGCGGTGTTCAACCCCGAGCCGCTGGCCCCGTTCCTCGACTTCTTCGTGATCGGGGACGGGGAGGACGCGATCCTCGAGATCGTCGCCGTGTTGCGGCGGATGAAGGGCCGGTCCCGCGCAGAGCGGCTGGCGGCGCTCGCCGAGCTCGAGGGGGTCTACGTCCCGGCGCTGTACCCGATGGAGACGCTGCCGGACGGGCGGGTCCTGCCCCCGGTCGACGGCCCGAAGATTCGGAAGCGGATCACGCGCGACCTGAACGGGGCGACCTTCCCGGTCGACTACATCGTGCCGTACACCCAGCAGGTCCACGATCGCGTCAGCCTCGAGGTCCTGCGTGGATGCACCCAGGGGTGCCGGTTCTGCCAGGCCGGCATGACAACCCGACCGGTCCGCGAGCGGACCCTCGAGAACGTCGACCAGCTGCTGGACCGGACCCTCGCGAAGACCGGCTACGAAGAGGTCTCGCTCGTGTCGCTGTCGACCTGCGACTACAGCCGGGTCCGCCAGCTGGTCGAGAACACGGTCGAGAAGGTCCGCCCGAAGCGGGTCAGCGTGTCGCTGCCGTCGCTTCGGCTCGACAGCTTCTCGGTCGAGCTGGCCGACATGGTCGCCGAGACGCGCCGCACCGGGCTGACCGTCGCGCCGGAGGCCGCCTCGCCGCGGCTCCGGGCGGTGATCAACAAGTGGATCCCGGACGAGGAGCTGCTCGACATGACCTGCGCGGCGTACGAGCGCGGCTGGGACCACGTGAAGATGTACTTCATGATCGGGCTGCCGACCGAGCGCGACGACGACATCCTCGCGATCGCCGACCTGGCCAGGCGGGCGGTCGCGCGGGGGGCGGCGGTCCACCCGAAGGCCAAGGCCCACCTCGGGGTGTCGACGTTCGTCCCGAAGCCGTTCACCCCGTTCCAGTGGGCCGAGCAGATCGATCTGCACGAGACCGAGCGCCGCCAGGATCTGCTCGAGCGCGCGCTCGACCGGAACCGGAAGATCAAGTTCGGTCGCCACGAGCCCGAGGAGACGTTCCTCGAGGGCCTGGTGTCGCGGGCGGATCGGCGCGCGGGCGACCTGATCGAGGCGGCGTGGCGCAACGGCGCGCGGTTCGACGCGTGGCGCGAGCACCTCGACATGGCCGCGTGGAACAAGGCGATCGCCGACGTCGGGTACGACGTCAAGGGTGCGCTCCGCGAGCGGGCCCGCGACGAGCGGCTCCCGTGGGACCACATCGACGTGCTGATCGACAAGCAGTGGTTCGTCGACGACTGGGGGCGGGCCCTCGAGCTGAAGCACGCCCAGGATTGCAGGCACAGCAAGTGCCATCAGTGCGGCGTGATCGACCACGAGCGGCCGTTGTGCGCGTCGATGCTCCGGAAGTCGATCCAGGGGCGCAAGCCGGAGACGACCTGGGTCCGCAAGCAGACGACCCCGTACGTCGAGCCGCCGGTCGCGCAGCGGTTGTGGTTCCGGATCAGCCGGACGGCGTCGGCCCGGTACCTGACCCACCTCGAGTCGATGAACGCGTGGCTGCGGGCGCTCCGGCGGGCGAACGCGCCGCTGTCGTACAGCCAGGGGTTCCACCCGCACGCGAAGGTCGCGTTCTCGTCGGCGATGCCGCACAACGAGCAGAGCCTCGGCGAGTACATGGACGTGACCCTCGCCGCGAGGGCCGAGCCCGGCGCGCTGCTGATCGCGTTGCGCGAGACGCTGCCGGAGGGGTTCGGGGTCCACGCGGTGACCGAGGTCGCGGCGAACGCGCCGTCGCTGATGTCGATCAACCACGGTCACGACTACACCGTGTGGTTCCCGCACGAGTCGGTCGAGACGCTCCGCGAGCGGGTCGCGGCGATCGCGTCCGCCGACGCGCTGCCCGTCGATCGCGAGGCCCGGCCGGGCAAGCGGCGGGCGACCACGTTCGATCTGCGGCCGTCGATCGCGTCGATCGCGGTCCGTGAGGGATCGCCGGTCCCGGCGGTCGATCTGCGGCTGATCGCGGTCGACGGCAAGGCCGGAAAGGCGCGCGAGGTCGTCGCCCGGCTGACCGGGGATCCCGATCGGGCGGTGGTCGTGCGCCGCGACACGCTCACCGTCCGCGACGGGCGGCACGAGTCCCTGTCGGCCGGATGGGTCGACAGCACCGAGCCCGACGTGGTCGCGACGGTCCCCGCGCCCAGGTGACTGCCCATCCGGGCCGCCTGGGTGATACAACCACCCTCCAGGTCGCGGGGTGTGCGTGTTCGAGCTGTCGCCGGAGCAACAGGCTTTGGCCGAGGCCGCGCGGGAGTTCTGCCGCGCGACCCTCGGTCCTACGGCGATGGCCGACGACGAAGCGGAGTTGTTCCGCAAGGACTACGTCCGCGCGATGGGCGAGCAGGGCCTGTGCGGGATCCCCACCCCGACCGAGTACGGCGGGCTCGGCCTCGGGTACCTCGAGTACTGCATCGTCCTCGAGGAGATCGCGCGGGTCAGCGCGTCGTACGCGGTGTCGGTCGCGGTGACCGGCCTGCCGCAGGTGATCCTGAACCGGTTCGGCACCGAGGACCAGAAGCGGCGGTGGCTCCCCGGCCTGGCGGCGGGCGAGCTGCTCGGCGCGTTCGCCCTGTCCGAGCCGGACTCCGGATCCGACGCGGCCTCGCTCAAGACGGTGGCCGTGCGCGACGGCTCGGGGTACCGCCTCACCGGCACCAAGTTCTGGATCACCCACGGCGGCGAGGCCGACCTGTACGTGGTGATGGCCCGGACGGGCGGGCGCGGGCCGAAGGGCGTGTCGGCGTTCCTGGTCCCGGGCGACGCGCCGGGGATGTCGTTCGGCCGCAAGGAACAGAAGATGGGTCTGCGGGCCTCGCCGACCGTCGAGGTGGTGCTCGAAGAGGTGGCGGTCCCGGCCGAGGCGCGGATCGGCGAAGAGGGCACCGGGTTCACGGTCGCGATGACCGCGCTCGACTCGGGGCGGATCACGATCGGCGCCACCAGCGTCGGGCTGTGTCAGGCGGCGCTCGACGTGGCGGGCGCGTACGCGGTCCAGCGCAAGCAGTTCGACACGCCGATCATCGAGTTCCAGGGCGTGGGGTTCATGCTCGCCGACATGGCGTGCAAGCTCGAGACGGCCCGCCTGCTGGTGCACAAGGCCGCGTGGCTCAAGGACCACGAGCGGCCGTTCAGCCCGACCGCGGCGATGGCGAAGGTCGTCGCGACCGACGCGGCGATGGCGGTGACCACCGACGCGGTGCAGGTGCTGGGCGGGTACGGCTACACCCGCGAGCACCCGGTCGAGCGCTACATGCGCGACGCGAAGGTGATGCAGATCGTCGAGGGCACCAACCAGATCCAGCGGTTGGTCGTCGCGCGGAACCTCGGTCGCCACTACGCGTTCAACGCTGGCGGGGTGTGACGATGGATCGGCACGCCGACGGGGCCGGCGACGGGATCGGGGTTTGCGCATGAGCTCGCAGCCTGCGTATACTGGGCTCGACTCCGGGGTTGGGGATCGGCGCGCGATGAAGGTCTGCCAGCAATGTGGCGACAGCTACAAGGGTCACGTCGACTTCTGCTTCCGGGACGGCGAGGTCCTGGTGGCGGCGGACGCGACCGGGCAGGTGATGGAGGCCGATCTCGAGGCGCCGATGCCGCGCCGAGTCCAAGGTCCGCAGGCTGCCGCCGAGGCGGTCCCGGTGATGCGCGCGTCGCCGCGATCACCCGAGCGGGACCACGCACCGGATCCCACGCAGGATCCGGCCACGCCGACGATGCCCCAGCCCGTGCCGCAGGGCTCGCCGGGGGCGCCGGGTGTGACCGCAGCAGTCGGTACCACCGGTGCGTCCGGCGCGGTCCCGAACCCGGGATCGAACCCGCCTGCGCCCGGTGCCGAGCCGGTCCCCGGCGCGAACACGCCCGCCGAGCCGATCGACGACGACACCGCTCCGCGCCCTGCGCAGTCGCAATCCGGGGCCGCGACCGGTTCGAGTCCGCTCCCGCCGGCGGTGCCGGTCCCGCCGGTGATCGGCCAGACGGTGGTCCCGCTGACCCCGTCGACGGCCGCGACGCCGGTGACGGCCGAGTCGCGCGAGATGATGCGGGTCGCCCCCGTCCCGTCCGAGGCGGAAACCCCGCTGCTCAGGCCGCCCCGCGCCGTGCCGTCTCCCGTCGGTGCGGCCGCGCACGCCGTGGGGTCCACCCCGAAGTCGGCAGACTCGCGCCCCGCGGTGTCGCAACGGCTGGGCGGGATCGCCGCCGCGGTGCCTCCGGAGCCGGGCACCGACCGATCGAACCTGCTGATGTTCGGGTTCGTGGCGGTGGTCGCGGCGATGTTCGTCCCGTTCGTGACGGGCGGCCTCGCGGTGTACTGGTA
>JBEBJW010000431.1:0-6177 GCA_040079715.1 Myxococcota bacterium
CGGCGTCGGCGTCGCTGTCCGCGTCGCTGTCCGCGTCGGTGTCGCTGTCCGCGTCCGCGTCGGTGTCGGCGTCGCCGTCGACGGTGCCGTCGGTCGAGGTGGCGGTGTCGGTCGGCGCGGCGCCGGTGTCTCCGGTCTCGCCGACCGGGCCGATCACCGCGTGGTCGATCACCACGAACGCGACGTCGTTGGCGTTCGGGCCGATCGACAGCCGCAGCAGGTCGAACGTCACCCCGTTCACCGCGAGGGTGTGCGCCGCGACGCCGAACCCGGCGGACAGCGCCTGGGTGTCGGACCCGACGACCACGCCGGCGGACAGCGCCTCGAGGGTGACGGTCAGTCCGGCGTGCCCGCCCGGCTCGAACACCGACACCTCCGCCGAGCCGCCGAGCCCGCCGTTGGTCAGCTCGATCGAGCCGAACCGCCCGTAGCCGGCGTTGGGTCCGGGGCTGTACCCGCCGAACCCCAGCGCGTTCGGGGCGGTGAAGCCGGGCTGGCCCGCGAGGTCGGCGTCGACCTGGTCGATCGCGATGTTCCCCGGCGGGGCAGACAGGCCGCGGTTGTCCATGTTCTGAAACGAGATGCCGCCGTCGAGGATCGACGGGCCGTTGGTCCCCTCGGCGAACGTGTCGAAGTCGGCGGTCTGCGCGCCAGCGACCGTACCCACGAGCCATGCGATCATCGGAGCCTCCGCCGGAGGGTGTAATCTTGCGATAGGCTCCGGGCCGATGACCCTCGACCTGTCCGGGCGGATCGCCGCCGTGGTTTCGGTTCCCCGCGATCGCGTCGCGGCGGCCCTCGTGTTGTTCGACGGCGGGGCCACCGTGCCGTTCGTCGCCCGGTACCGCAAGGAGCGGACCGGCGGCCTCGACGAGGTCGAGCTCCGCGCGATCGCCGACCACCGGGACCGGTTGGTGGAGCTCGATCGGCGCCTGGAGGCGATCCGCGCCGCCCTACGGGAGTCCGGGAAGTGGACCGACGGCCTCGATCGCCAGCTCGCCGCCTGCACCTCCCGCGCCGAGCTCGAGGAGCTGTACGCGCCGTACAAGAAGCGCCGGACCACCCGCGCGGACACCGCCCGGGCGCTCGGCCTCGAGCCGCTCGCGCGGAAGATCCTCGACCAGCCCCGCGCCGGCGATCCGGCCGCCGACGCCCGCCGGTTCGTGGTCGAGGGGGTGGAGGACGCCGCCGCCGCCCTGGCCGGGGCGCGAGACATCGTGGCCGAGACCCTCGCGTCGGACCCGGCGATCGCCGGCCTCGTCCGTCGGCTGACCCGCGAGCGCGGGGTGCTGTCGACCGCGATCCGCAAGGACGCCGAGGGCGCGGACAAGTTCCGCGACTACGCCGACTACCACGAGGGCATCGGGCGGGTCCCGTCGCACCGGTACCTCGCCGTGTGCCGCGGGGAAGACGCCGGCGTGCTCACGGTCAAGCTCCGGCCGGACCCGGACGCCACCCGCGACGCGGTCCTCCGCGCCGCCCGGCACGAGCCGCGCTCCCCGTTCGGGGCCGAGCTGGCCGCGGCGGTCGACGACGGGCTGAAGCGGCTGCTGGTCCCGACGGCGGAGCGGGCGGTGCGCGCAGATCGGAGATTGGCCGCCGAAGACGACGCGCTCGACGTGTTCGATCGGAACCTCGGCGCGCTGCTGCTGGCACCGCCGCTCGGGCCGCGGAGCGTGCTCGGGGTGGATCCGGGGATCCGCACCGGCTGCAAGTGCGCGCTCGTGTCGGACACCGGGGCGCTGGTCGAGCACCACACCCTGATGCTGCTGACCGGCGGGGCCGCGACGGCCCGGCTCGTCGACTGGCTCGGGCGTGCCCGTCCCCACGCGATCGCCGTCGGGAACGGCACCGGCGGGCGGGAGGCGCTCGCGGCGGTCCGCGACGCGGTGCGCCAGGCCGGGGTCGACGCGATCGTGGTGTCGATCAGCGAGGCGGGCGCCAGCGTGTACAGCGCGTCGGACGTGGCGCGGGACGAGCTCCCCGACGTGGACCTCACCGTCCGCGGCGCGGTCCACCTCGCCCGCCGGCTCCGCGATCCGCTGGCCGAGCTGGTCAAGGTGCCTCCGGCCTCGCTCGGGGTCGGCCAGTACCAGCACGACATCGACGAGGCGCGGCTGACCCGCCGGCTGCACGAGGTGGTGGAGAGCTGCGTGAACCGCGTCGGGGTCGAGCTGAACACCGCCAGCCCGGCGTTGCTCGGGTACGTCGCCGGGATCGGGCCGAAGCTCGCGACCGCGATCGCCCGCCACCGCGATCAGCACGGCCCGTTCCGGACCCGCCGGGCCCTGCTCGAGGTCACCGGCCTCGGACCGAAGACGTTCGAGCAGTGCGCGGGGTTCCTTCGGCTCCGCGGCGGCGATCAGCCGCTGGACGCGTCGGGGGTCCACCCCGAGCGGTACGCGCTCGTCGCCCGGATCGCCCGGGACGTCGGCGCGCCGCTCGAGCGCCTGATCGGCGACCCCGCTGCCGTCGGGGCGATCGACTGGTCGCGGTACGAGGACGCCGACACCGGCCGGGCCACCCTCGCCGACATCGCGGGCGAGCTCGCGAGTCCCGGTCGGGACCCGCGGAGCGAGTTCGAGCCGCCGGCGTTCCGCGACGATGTCCGCGAGCTCGCCGACCTCGAGGTCGGGATGGTGCTCGCCGGCGTGGTCACCAACGTCACGGCGTTCGGGGCGTTCGTCGACATCGGGGTGCACCAGGACGGCCTGGTCCACGTGTCCGAGCTGGCGGACCGGTTCGTGAAGTCGCCCCACGACGTGGTGAGCGCCGGTCAGCCGCTCGACGTGGTGGTGCTGGCGGTCGACCGCGACCGGAACCGGATCTCGCTGTCCGCGAAGCGGGTGCCGTAGCCGACGGCCGCGTCGCGACGACCGTCAGAGCTCGCCGGTCGGGTGGCACGCGTCGATGCAGGTGCCCGGGAACTGCGAGTCGTCCGGATCCGGGTTCGGCGACACGGTGTAGTGCTGGGTGCTCAGCTTGTCCGGCAGGTGGCAGGTGACGCAGTCGGCGGCCGGCGGACCGGACGGGTGACAGTCGGCGCAGGCCACGATCTCGTCCACGCCGTGCGGGGTGCGGATCGGGTGCTGGACCGGGCGGTCGTCCCACGCGGTCGGCGTGTGGCACGGGGAGCAGTCCCAGCCCTCGTTGTGGTCCGGGGTGTCCCGGTCCTTCTCGTGGCAGGTCTGGCACTGGGTGTCCGGCGCGAGCCCGCTGTGGTCGAACGCGGGATCGGTGTCGGCGTCGCTGTCGGTGTCGCTGTCCGCGTCACTGTCGCTGTCGGAGTCGGTGTCCGCGTCGCCGGCGACGAACGTGTCCCACCCGTACTCGGTGTGGCACTCGCCGCAGTTCTGGCCGGTGAAGTGGTCCGGGGTGGGGGTGTCGTCCGCGTGGCAGTCGATGCACACGGTGGACTGGGCTTCGGGCTTGCCGTCGCCGTGGCACCCCTCGCACGGGACCGCGGCGTGGGCGCCGATCAGCGCGAACTCGGGCGACTCGCCGCCGTGCGGCAACCGTTGGCCGGTGCAGGCCACCAGGACGACGAAACTGGAGATCACGGCCCCTCCCGAGATCGGCGCGTCGATGCACGAACCGTGCCGGTGAACGTACCAGGTTTCAGGGTCGGACGCGACAGGAATGCCGCACCACGCCGGGGCAATCCAGGGCGCGCGGGTCTCAGGTGCCCGGTCGCTCCCCCTCCGGGCACCGATCGTCGGTGGCCCGGTCGAGCGCGAGCTCGGCGCGATCGGCGCACGCGCTCGACCAGAAGCTGCCGGTCAGCCCGCCGGTCGCGGTCCACTGCAGGTCGTACCGATCGACGGGACAGAAGCGCCACCCCGGATTCGGTCGGTCGATCGTCAGCTTCAGATCGCGGAGCTGTACGCCGCCCGACACCGGCGCCCCGGCGAGCGCTCGCTCGCTGAGGCCGGACCGCGTCCCGACCCACCGGAACACCCCGGTGATCCCCTCGAGGTCGTGGCACAGCCGGAGGCGGGCGGTGACGTCGTCGTTGCCGTGGGTGGTGCCCTCGAAGCACGCGCACGCACCGACCGGCAGCGGCGGCTCCGGCGGCGGTGCGGCGGGGGCGGTGGAAGGCGCTCCGAACACCACGGCGAACCAGGCGACGATGAACATTCCACCTGGTAACCGAACGCCGTCACAGCTCGTCACCTCCACCGGCAGGATCCCCAGGGTAGGTGGTCCCGATGTGGTTCTGCCTGTCGTTGATGGGTCCCCTGCTGGCCGAGCCGGTGCTCGCCGCTGCCCCGGTCGTCGCGGCCTCGCCTGCGCCCCTGCCGGCGGAGGCGGTGTCGGTGTGGTCCGAGCTCGACCGGGTCCAGCGCCTGCGCGCGCGGTTCGAGCAGGTCCAGCACCGGTCGATCCTCGCGGCGCCCCTGGTGTCGACCGGGACGCTGGAGTTCGCGCGGCCGGCCCGGGTCCGGTGGGAGGTCGACGCGCCGGTCCGGTCGGTGTTCGTGCTCGACGGCACCACGATCGGCACCGCGCTGCCCGATCTCGGCCACCGCGAGTCGATCGACCTCGGGTCGAACCCGGACGCCGCCCGGCTGATCCAGGGCCTGATGGTGTGGCTCGGGGGAGACCTCGAGGCCGTCCGCCGCGACTACACCGTGGTCTGGCGGTCCGGTCCGCCGCGGGTCGTCACCCTGACCCCGATCGACCCCACGCTGACCAAGCTGCTCGCGTCGATCGAGCTGACGATCGACGGCGCTCCGGCCGAGATCCGGCGGGTGGTGCTCACCGAGCCGAGCGGCGACCGGGTGGAGATCGCGCTGTCGGCGATCGAGCGCGACCCCGTGTTGCCCGCCGGAGCGTTCGCGCTGCCGTGACCGATCGGATCCGACTCGGGGTGTGGATCGCCGCGCTGGTGCTCCTGGTGGCGGTCGCGACCGGGCTGCGGCGGACCCAGGACCTCGCGAGCCTGCTGCCGTCCGACGGCGCGCTGGCGAAGGCGGCGTCGGCGGCGCTGTCGTCACGGGCGGCGGGCCTGGTGATCGTCGAGGTCGACGGCACTGGCGCGGATCGGCCGGCGCTGGTGGCCGCGGTCCACGCGGTCGAAGGCGCCGCGGTCGGGTCGGGGCGGTTCGATCGGGTCCGCGGGCACGTCGATCTCGTCGGCGACGGGCGGGTCCTGCGCGAGGTCGCCCTCGCCCACGCGGTCGAGCTGCTGCCGGAGGACGTGCTCCGCGACGCCGTGTCCGACGCCGGGATCGATCGGGCGCTCGCCGGGTGGAAGGCGCGGCTCGCCGGTCCGGCCGGGTCGATGGTGATCCGCGGGCTGGCCGAGGATCCCCTCGATCTGGCCGGCCTCGTGCTCCAGCGCCTCCGCGCGACCGCCGGTCCGTGGGACGTCCACCCGGACGTCGCGGCCGGCTCGGGGCTCCTGCTGGACGCCGCGGGCCTTCGGGCGCTGGTGATCCTGACCCCGGCCGAGCGCGCGTTGGCCGCGGCCGAGGACCGGACGCTGGTCGACACGCTGCACACGGTCACCGCGGCGAGCCCGCTGCCGGCGCGGTGGTTCGGCGGGCCGCGGGTCGCGACCGACATGGCGGCCTCGGTCCAGCGCGACGTGACCGTGTCGAGCGCGCTGGCGGCGGTGGCGCTGCTCGCGGTGCTGGTGGTCGGGTTCCGCAGCGGCCGCGCGGTGGTCGGGCTGGTCGCGCCGCTGGTCACGGTCGTCGCGGCGGTGGGGGCGGCGCTCGCGCTCCGGAGCCCGGTCCACGGGATCTCGTTCGGGTTCGGAGGGGCGCTCCTCGGGATCGCGGTCGACTACTGGATCCACCTCCACGTCACCGCGAGCCGGCGGTACGACGGGGCCGATCCCGCGCTCCGTCGGGAGGCCGCGGCCGAGATCCGCGCGCCGCTCGCGATGTCCGCCGCGACCACCATCGCCGCGTTCGGGTTCCTGCTGCTGTCGCGGTACCCGGTGGTCCGCGATCTCGGGGCGTCGGGGGTGGCGGCGGTGCTCGCGGCCCTCGTCGGGACCGGCGTGATCGGGCCGGTGGTGTACCGGTGGACCGGCGGGAAGCACGTCGGGTGGGCCGTGCCGCGGCTGCCGCGGTGGACCGCGTGGGCGGCGATCGCCGGGACGGTCGCCCTCGGGCTCGCCGCCACCGGGACCACGTTCGACGGTGACCCGCGGCACCTGATCGCGGT
>JBEBJW010000432.1:0-6171 GCA_040079715.1 Myxococcota bacterium
CACGGCCCCCTTGCCCCACCGCTTGTCGAGCGCCTCGATCGTCTGCTCGAGGGCCTGGAGCTTCAACGCCGCCGGGCCCCTCGAATCCTTGCTTTCCTTCGACACTTCGTCCTCCTGTGTTCTGGGTTCACGGTTCGGCCTGTCGGAACGCGAGCGCGCCGAGCACCTGGTCTGGGCCGACCACGTCGCGGCGCTCGAGGTCCGCGAGGGTCCGGGCGACCCGCAGCACCCGGCTGGTGGCCCGCCCGGACAGGTTCTCGGACCCGGTGACCAGCAGCTCCCGCGCGCGGTCGGTCAGCCGGACGTGGCGATCGAGCTCGGCGTTCGCGAGCCGGGCGTTCGGCACGGTCTGACCGCGGGCCCGCTGGCGGTCACGCGCCTCGGCGACCCGCGTCCGGACGGTCTCGGACGACTCGCCCGTCGGCGCCTCGAGCAGCTCGCGGGACCGGACCGGCCGGAGGGTGACGTGCAGATCGATCCGGTCGAGGATCGGCCCCGACAGCTTGCGCAGGTACCGGTCGCGGATCTCGCGGGTGCAGCCGCAGTTCGAGACCTCCCACCGACCACACGGGCACGGGTTCGCCGCCATCACCAGCGTGATCGCCGCGGGGTACTCGATCGTCCCGCGGGCGCGCGACAGCCGGATCAGCCCGTCTTCGAGCGGCTGGCGGAGCACCTCGATCGCGGTCCGGGTGAACTCCGGCGCCTCGTCGAGGAACAGCACGCCGTTGTGTGCGAGGCTGACCTCCCCGGGCCGGAGCGTCTGGTCGCCGACCAGCCCGGCGACGGTGACCGAGTGGTGGGGCGCGCGGAACGGCCGCTCCTCGACCAGCGCGTCCTCGCCGAGCAGCCCGGCGGCGCTGAAGATCCGCGTCGTGTCGAGCGCCTCCCCGAACGGCATCGGCGGCAGGATCGTCGGGAGCCGCCGGGCGAGCATCGACTTGCCGCAGCCGGGCGGCCCGATCATCAGCAGGTGGTGGGCGCCGGCCGCCGCGACCTCGAGCGCGTACCGCGCGTACGACTGGCCGCGGACCTCCGACAGGTCGACCCCCGACGGGGTGACGCGCGCCGGGTTCGCCGGCTCGGTCCCGAGCGAGCGCGTGCCGCGCAGCCACTCGACCACCTCGCCGAGGTGATCCGCCCCGACGACCTCGACCCCCGGCACCAGCGCGGCCGACGCGGCGCAGGCCCGGGGCACCACCAGCACCCGGCCGTGAGTCCGCGCGAGGAGGGCCAGCGACAGCGCCCCCCGCACCGGGCGCAGGTCGCCGGACAGCGCCAGCTCCCCGACCGCCAGGACCCGCGCCACCGCGTCGAGCGGGAGCCGGCCGTCGGCGGCGAGGATCCCGAGCGCGATCGGCAGATCGAGCGCGGTGCCCTCCTTGCGGACATCGGCCGGCGCGAGGTTCACCACCACCCGCTTGCGCGGGAACTCCTCGCCGAGGGCCTCGACCGCGCTGCGGATCCGCTCGGCCGACTCCTTGACCGCCCCCTGCGCCAGCCCGACGATCGTGATCGCCGGCAGCCGCCGGAGCAGGTCGACCTCGACCCGGATCTGGATCGCGTCGACCCCCTGCATCGCGCCCGACATCACGACCACCGCCACCGCCGCCCCCGTTCGTGCGGACGGCCTTTGCGCGGGTCGTACCAACCGAAACGCGTGCTTTGCCCGTGGCGGGTGACGGACGTCCGGGCGGTCCGGATTTCCGCCGGCGCGGGCAGGTCGGCGGACGACCGGGCGATCCGGCCGTCGGTCGGTGACGGTCGTCGGTCAGTCGGCGCCGGTGACACACCCGATCGCGTCCGCGCACACGTCGGTGTTCAGGAAGCACGGCACGATCGACTCGCCGTGCGGGCGGTCGGCGAACGCCCGGCACGACCGCCCGCACTCGGCCTCGTCGTAGTCCCAGCCCTCGGTGTGCGCGCAGCGCTCGAACTTCTCGCAGTAGGCGTCGCAGTCGGACGACCCGCGTTTGCCGCGCTTCGTCGGTGGGGCCCGCGGAGCGGCCGGCGCGGGTGCAGCCGGAGCGGGGGCAGCCGTCGGTACCGGAGCGCTCGGGGGCGAGTCGGGGGCTCCGCAGGCCAGCGCCAGCAACATCGTCGCACCACCATACAGAATCCACCGCATCGAACCCTCCGGTGAAACGTCCTACTGGGCGTGGCGCGGGGCGGTCGCCCGGTGACGGGCTGTTGCCGGTTGTTGCGGCGGCCGGCGCTCCCCGACGGATCCGCGCGAGGGACGCGGAGGGCGCCGCAGGCGGTCCGAGCGGAGCGAGGACGGAGGGGCCGCCGGAGGAGACCCCGCAGGCGATCCCCTGCGGAGCAGGGGTCGGCGAGGAGGGCTCCGGAGGGCGATCGGCCCCGACCCCGGAGCGGACCGGTCCGGCATCGCCGGACGCGCCGACGAAACGGGACAACTCCGGACCTGGGCCGTCCACGTGAAACAACGTACGAGGATTCTTCGTAGACGTACCGCGCGTCACGCGCTCCCCGGAGTCCCCGATGTCGTCCACGTCGCACATGGGTTGGTCGTCGCTGGTGTTCCTCGCGCTCGGCGGCTGCGGCCTCGGCGCGGGGTCGGCCCGGGCGGGCGAGGCCGGAGACCACACGATCGAGGCGGTCCGGTCGGACGCGATGAGCCGGTACCACGCCGAAGACTACAGCGTGTTCGTCAACCTGATGGAGGCGGTGGTCGCGAACGGCGACGACGCCACCGACGACTACAACCTCGCGTGCGGCTACGCGCTGAACCACCAGCCGGAGCAGGCGATCGCGGTCCTGTCGGCCCTCGCCGAGCACGGCGACGCGGGCGACTTCCGGTCGGACGAAGACTTCGACAGCCTGCGCGACCGGCCGGACTTCCGCGCGCTCGTGGCCCGGGTCGAGGCGTACGACGAGGCGGAGCGGCGGATCGCCCCGTACCGCGAGGTCGCGATGGAGCAGTACGCCGCGGGGCAGTACGCGGTGTTCGTCCAGATGATGGAGCCGATCGCGAAGTACTCCCACGACGATCGCGACCGCTACAACCTCGCGTGCGGCTACGCGCTGATCGGACGGCGCGACGACGCCCTCGCGCAGCTCGCGGTCCTCGCCGAGCACGGCTCCGGCTACGATCCGGCCGGTGACGAGGACTTCGTCGCGCTCCGGACCGATCCGCGGTTCCACGCGCTGGCGGATCGGATGGCGCGCAGCCGGTCGTGACCGCCCGCCCCGACCGAGGCGCCGTCCTCCGGTGAGGCGATGGCGCGAAGGGTGGGATCTTGGTCGTGGGCGACACCGTGCGACCAGGGCACGTGGATCCGATGCATCGGATCGCGATCGTCGTGTTCCCCGGGTTCCAGCCGCTCGACCTGTCGGCCCCGATGGAGGTGTTCGCCGGGGCGGCGGAGGCGCTGGACCGGACCGGGGCGACGGGCTCGCGGCCGGCGGTCACCGTGGTCGGGCCGCCGTCGCGGTCGGAGAGCGGGCTCGAGGTGGTCGGCACGCCGTGCGCGGACGTGGATCCCCGGTCGATCGACACCCTGATCGTGCCCGGCGGCTCCGGGACCCGCGATCCGGCCGCGCTGGCGCCGATCCGCGACTGGATCCTCGCAGCGGCCCCCCACGCCCGGCGGGTCGCGTCGGTGTGCACCGGGGCGTTCGTGCTGGCGGGCCTCGGGCTGCTCGACGGGCACCGCGCCGCAACCCACTGGGCGTTCGCCCGGACGCTCGCGGAGCGGTTCCCGGCGATCGACGTCGACCCCGACGCGATCTTCGTCCGATCCGGCGACCGGTGGACCAGCGCGGGGGTCACCGCCGGGTTCGATCTGGCGCTCGCGATGGTCGAGGACGACCACGGCGCCGCGATCGCCGCGACGATCGCCCGGTGGCTGGTGTTGCCGCTGCGCCGGAGCGGCGGCCAGAGCCAGTACGCGTCCGAGCTGTGGACCCGCCCCGCCGACCGCACCCCGATCCGCGCGGTTCAGGACCACGTCCGGACCCACCTCGACGCCGATCTGTCGATCCCGGCCCTCGCGCAGGTCGCAGGGATGAGCCCGCGCCAGTTCCAGCGGGTGTTCACCCGGGACCTCGGGATCGGCCCGGCCGCGTTCGTCGCGCGGGCCCGGCTCGAAGAGGCCCGGCGGTTGCTCGAGTCGACCCGCCTGCCCGTGCCGGATGTCGCCGACCGGTGCGGGTTCGGCACCCCCGAGGCCCTCCGGCGCGCGTTCGTGCGGACCCTCGGCGTCCCACCCTCCACCTGGAGAGCCCGATGAACGTCACGTTGTTGCTGTACCCGGGGGTCACCGCCCTCGACGCGATCGGCCCGTACGAGGTGCTGTCCCGGCCGCCCGGCTGGACCGTCCGGTTCGCGGCGATGGTCCCGGGGATCGTCCGGACCGACACCGGCTCGCTCGGCCTGGTCGCCGACGACGCCCTCGCCGAGATCGAGCGGACCGACCTGCTGGTGATCCCGGGCGCACCGCTCGCCCGGGTGCCCGACGACGCCGCGACCCTCGCCGAGGTGGGCCGGCTGCACGCGACGACCCGGATCACCGCGTCGGTCTGCACCGGCTCGTTCGTGCTCGCGCGGGCCGGGCTGCTGGCCGGGCGGCGCGCCACCACCCACTGGTCCCGGACCGACACGCTCCGGGCGCTCGGGGTCGACGTGGTCGACGCGCGGACCGTGCGCGACGGCAAGATCGCGACCGCCGCCGGCGTGTCGGCGGGGATCGATCTCGGCCTGGAGCTGGTCGGTGAGCTCGCGTCCCCCGAGATCGCCGGGCTGGTCCAGCTCGGGATCGAGTACGATCCGGCGCCCCCGACCGACTGGGGGCACCCGTCGCGGGCCCCGGCGGCGCTGGTCGAGACGTACCGGGCGGTCGTGGGCTGACCGCCAGCGCGCGGTCGGAGGCGACGTGCGACGTGGGTGGTGACGGGGGGAACGTCGGGGATCGGCCTCGCAGCGACCGAAGCGCTCGCGGCCCGCGGCGACCGGGGGTGATCGTCGCCCGGGACGCCGCCCGCGCCTCGGCCGTGTGCGCCGCGCACCCCGCGGTCGAGGCCGTCACCGCCGACCTCGCGTCCCTCCCGCGGTCACCGATCCGGCGCTCGGGGAGGCGGTGGCGACGACGATCCGGCTGGTGGGTGGAACACGATCGCCGTGAGGTCCGCGCCGACGATCAGGATCAGCGCGTCGACCACCGCGTCGTCGACCGGCCGATCCGACCGGAGCCACCCCGCGAGCGGCGCGACCGCCGCCAGCCACAGCCGCGGCTCCGGCAGACCGAGCGCTCGGATCGGCGCCGCCGCGGTCGGGGCGACCGCCCGCCCGAGCCGCCACAGCTCGCGCGCCGACGGCAGCACGTCGCCCGCCGCGACCGCCCGCCGGACCGCGTCCGGATCGAGCGCCGGATCGCCGTCGATCGGGGGTGTCGGTCCGCCGAACGCCGCGTCGAGCCACTGGAGCGGCTCGCCGTCCAGCCGGGACCGCACCGTCGCCGGGTCCCACCGGGTCGCCCGCGGGTCGACCGCCGGGAACCCACCGTCGATCCGGAGCACCGTCAGCCGGTGCCGCGTCACCAGCGCGATCAGCTCGAACGTCGCGATCCCGCCGACCGCCGATCGCTTCTCGAGCTCGAGCTGGATCAGCGGCTGATCGACCTCGACCGGATCGATCCCCGGGACGATCAGCTGCCAGCCGGAGGGCGCGCGGACCGCTCGGGCGAACACCCGCACCAGACCGCGTCCGGCGCGCTCGGTCCGCGGGATCGGCACGTCGCCGACGGGATCCCCGCGCACGGCGGCGGTGTGGAACGCGGGGCGGATCACCCGGCGCCCGGCGACCCGCGCCACCGGATGATCGCGGACCACCAAGGTCGACGTCAGCACCGCCCGGGGGTCGATCGTCGCCTGGAACAGCCGGGAGGGCACCGGCCGCGCCAACGGATCGTCCGCGTCGACCCCGAGCCACTCGTCCTCGACCGTGACCGGCGCGCCGTCGGCGGCGTCGAGCCCGTGGATCACCGGCCGACCGTGGACCAGCTCGACCCCGACCGGCACCATCACGACGTCCTCGCCCCGCCGGGTGGCTGCGGGAGGCGACGCGCCGGTCGCGCGGAGCCGGGCCGCGTCGAGGCCGACCCCGACCTGACCGAGGTGGACCCACGCCGCGAGGTGGTGGAGCGCGTCGTG
>JBEBJW010000433.1:0-6165 GCA_040079715.1 Myxococcota bacterium
GCGGCAGCGTCTCCGGGGGGCGCGGGGTCCACGCCGCCGGCGACACGGTCGCGGTGTGGGGCGATTCCGGGGTCGCGCTGTTCGACCTCGCCGGTCGCCCGCTCGGCGCCCTGTCCCTCGGGGTGGGGCGCAAGCCGGTCGTCGCCGCGGTCGCGCCGGACGGGCAGCGGATCGCGATCGTCGACGACGGCGGGGCCCTCCACGTGTACGATCGGCGCGGGCAGCCGGTGTTCCGGGTCACGTCCGGGCTGACCGGCACGGTCCTGGCGTGGGGGCCGGACGGCGCGGTCGTGTACGTCGGCGGGGCGCCGATCCGCGTGTTCCGCGCCACCGACGGGGTCGAGACCGTCCGGTTCGTGCTGTCGCCGGACGGGCCGATCGAGGAGCTCGCGGTCGCCGCCGACGGGACGATCGCCGCGGCCCAGGCGAACGCCGAGTCGCAGGTCCTCCGCCGGATCGCGAGCGGGGTCCTGGACTGACGGATATGCTCGGTGCGGGGCACGTCGGGGGAGCGATGACACCGGTCGTCGGGATGTCGGTCGGGATGCTGTGGGCGCTGTCGGGTTCGGCGTGGGCGTGCGCGGGTCTCGTCCACGACGACACCTCGCTCGCCGAGTCGGACGCGGCCGAGGTGCTGTTCGAGCCGGGTGACGGCGAGGTGGCCGTCAGCTACGCCGTGGCCTACACCGGGAACGCCGCCGACTTCGGGTGGGTGATCCCGGTCCCCGGCGCGGTGAGCGCGATCGAGGATGGGGACGCCGACCGGATCGCGTCGCTCCGCCAGGCGTCGCAGCCGGTGGTGTCGTGGCCGAGCGCCGACCAGCCGAGCGCGGGGTGCGCCTGTGGGGGCGCCGCGAAGTCGGGCGACAGCCTCGAGAGCCGGAGCAACGACCTCGAGATCGTGGCCGAGGGGTTCACCGGCACCTACGCGTACGTGGTGATCGAGGCGACCGACGCGGACGCGCTGACGGCGTGGTTCACCGACAACGGTTGGGCGGGGATCGATCCCGACGACGTCGCGCACTACGTGTCGATCGGGGCGGCGTTCGCCGCGCTCCAGGTAGTGCCCGAGACGGCGGACACGCCGGTCGACGGGCGACTGCTGCCCCCGGTCCGGATCCGGTACGCCGGTGACGCGCTGCTGTTCCCGGCGGTGATGGCCCGGCACGCGGCGGTGAGCGAGCAGCACACCACGCTGTACGTGGTCGGCGCGGATCGGGCGACGCTGGCCGGGTGGACGTTCGAGGAGCCGTCCGGGTTGTCCGGGTCCGATCCGGTCGCGGTGTGGGACGACGCGCTGGCCGCCCTCGGCGCGGATCGCGCGTACGCCCGGACGTTCGCCGGCGCGGTCGACGGCGGGTTCCTGACCCGGTTCGACACGATCGCGCCGACCGAGGTCCACGACGCGGACGTGACCCTCGCCCTCGGCGACGGCACCGACGGGTTCCAGGTCACCATCAGGGTCGACGGCGGCGACTCCGGGTCCGAGGCGGCGATCCCGCTCGGGCTGCTGCTGCTCGCCGGTGTCGGCGCCCGGCGGCTCTCTCCGCGGGGACGCGGGCGGGAGCTGGACGTTACAGTTGGTGACGAACCGTAGCCTCGGGCCTGCCGGAGCGGCATGAGTTCGACGAAGGAGGCCCACGTGGCGTTCGTCGTCGTCGATGTCCCGGATCCCCACCCCGCCCGGGGACGGCGGCTCGCTGCGGCCCACCCGGAGCTCCGCCAGCTGTTCGGGCGCAACCCGTGGACCGCGGCGCTGGTCGCGGGGCTGGTGGCGCTCCAGCTCGGGGTCGCCGCCGCGCTCGGGTGGACCGCGGCGCCGTGGTGGGCGGTGCTCGCCGCGGCGTGGCTGGTCGGCGCGTTCGTCGACCACGCCCTGTTCGCCGCGATGCACGACGCTGCCCACGGGCTCGTGTTCCGCCGGCGGTGGGCGAACGACCTCGTGGTGGTGCTGGCGAACACCCCGATGCTCGTGCCGTTCGGGTTCCCGTTCGCGTACTGGCACCTCGAGCACCACCGCCACCAGGGCGACCCCGCGCGCGACCCGGACCTGCCGGCGCCGTGGGAGCTGCGGGTGTTCCCGGAGGGGTTCGTCGGCAAGCTCGCGTGGCACGTGTCGTTCGTCGGGCTCCAGGTGTTCCGGACCCACGCCGGCGGCCCGTCGATCCGCGAGCCGCGGGTCGCCGCCCACGCGCTGTTCGCCCTGGCGGTCGCGGCCGTGATCACCGTCGGGCTCGGTCCGGCGGCCCTCGGATACCTGGTGGCGAGCCTGTACTTCGTGTACTCGCTCCACCCGCTCGCCGGCCGGTTCGTCCAGGAGCACCACCTGATGCCCGGCGCGCCGGTCCAGGAGACGGCGTCGTACGTGGGGCCGCTGAACCTCGTGTCGCTGAACTTCGGGCTCCACACCGAGCACCACGACTTCCCGGCCGTCCCGTGGAACCGCCTGCCGGCGATCCGACGGATCGCGCCGGAGGGGTACGCCGATCGGCAGGTTCACCGGTCGTGGACGGCGCTGTGGCTGCGGTTCCTGTTCGAGCCCGGGCTGTCGCACGCGAGCCGGGCGATCCGGGTCTCGCCGGCGCACCGCACCGCGGCCGGGTCAGGCGACCAGCGTCTTGAACCGCCGGAGGTACTCCACGAACCGGGGTGAGACCGCGGCCTGGTGGAGCTGGTCCGCGGTCCGCGGGGGGCGGATCGGGTCGAGGTGATCGCGGACCACCCGGGTCGGCCAGTCCGGGTCGACGATCGCCGCCCGCCCGACCGCGACGCCGTCGGCGCCGAGCTCGAGCACCGCGTGGACGTCGTCGTGGGTCCACACGGTGCCCGCGGTCAGGATCGGGACCTCCGGCGGCACCGCGGCGCGGAACAGGGGCAGCGCGTGCTGGTCCGGCCGCTTGGTGGTCGGCTTGCGCCAGTCCCACAGCGACACGTGCACCCAGTCCACCCCGTCTTCCGCAAGCCACCGGGCGACGGTCAGGCTCTCGTCGAGGTCGAGCCCGCGGGCCTGGCCGAGGTCCTCCGGCGACAGGCGGACCCCGACCGCGAACCGCGCTGGGACCGCGGCGCGGATCTCGCGGGTGACCGTCCGGATCAGCCGCGCCCGGCCGGGGAGATCGCCGCCCCACCCGTCGGTCCGGACGTTGTGGACCCGGCTCAGGAACTGGCACAGCAGGTACCCGTGGGCGCCGTGGATCTCGACCCCGCCGAACCCGGCGCGGGCGGCCCGGACCGCGGCGTCCCGGAACGCGGCGACGATCCGCGCGAGGTCGTCGTCGGTCGCGGCGCGCGGGACCTCGAACCCGGGCTTGTCCTCGGTGAACGCGCTGGCGGACCACGGCTGGACCCCGGTCACGTCGCGCGGGGCCCGGACCCCGCCGTGGAACAGCTGGGCGACCGGAACCGCGCCGCGCTCGCGGATCGCGGCGGCGAGGGCGGTCAGCCCGGGGAGCTGGTGATCACCCCACACCCCGAGCTCGCCCGGCCAGCCCTGGCCGTCCGGCGTCACGTGTGCGGCGCAGGTCGCGACCAGCCCGAACCCGCCGGCCGCCCGGCGGACCAGGAACGCACGCTCCTCGTCCGAGCAGGTGCCGTCCGGGTGGCTCTGGGTGTTGGTCAGCGCGGCCAGCGCCAGGCGGTTCGGCAGCGCGAGGCCGCACGGGAGCGGGACGGGGGACCACGGGTCGATCGGCATGGGCGAGTCTCACCTCAGTCGAGGAGCGCCGCCAGGTCGACCTCCCAGATCGGGCCATCCGCCCCGACCGAGCCGCTCTCCGACTCGAGGCCGGTCACGTACAGGCGCCCGTTGTCGGTCACCACCGGGTACCGGTACTCGATTCGCAGGGTGGCGGATCGCGGCTCGAGCAGCACCGGGACGATCTCGCCGGTGTCGGGGTGGAACGCGAACACCCCGTCGTTGCCGACGTACACGTACCAGTCGCGCCACCGGGTGATGTCCTGCTGGTACTGCCGGCTGATGGCCGACACGCCCGGGACCCGGTCCGTCGACGCGGCGATCGACTCCGCCACGTTGGTCAGCGTGCGGGTGGCGGTGTCGAAGAACCACGGCACGTCGAGGGTGCCGTCGTACGCGGTGAACAGCACCCCGTCGTCGGTGAACGTGATGGTGCCCTGGACCTGCATCTGGTTGCCGAGCCACTCCGCCCGGTTCGACGCGAGGTCGAGGCTCCAGATCCGGCCGCTCTCGATGAACACCATCGTGTCGCCGTCGACGCCGAAGTCCCAGAACTCGCCGATCTCGGCCCCCGCGCTCTCGAGGGTCGTGACCTGCTCGGGCTCGCCGCCTTCGGGCACCCGGAACAACCGCGTCTTCGGGTCGGCCGAGGTCGCGGCGGTGACGTAGTACAGGTCGGTGCCGTCGTTCGCGTACGCGTACCACCGGGTCCCGTCGGTCGGCGCGGGGAGGGACACCGTGGTGAGCTCGCGGTTCGCCTTCGCGCTGTCGTACAGGTGGTACACCACCTTGCCGGAAGCGAGCTCGGCGTACGCGACCGACGCGGCGTCGACCCGGACGTTCAGCGAGTCGAACCGGAGCGGCGCGGCGTAGTCGATCTGAGCGCCGCCGGTGGTGTCGAGGCCGTGGAGGGTCGGGTCCCACGCGCGGTACTCGAGCCAGTAGATCGAGTCGCCGGCGGGGTACATCTCGCCGACCTCTTCTCCGCCGAACTGGGACTTGTTCGCGTCGAGCGCCGCCACCAGGGCGTCGTAGTCGCCGCCGCCCGCGGTCCCGCCGGACGGGGTGACCGAGCCGGTCTCGGACCCGGTGTCGTCTCCGCCCAGCGGCAGCACCGCGCACCCCGACACGCCCACCAGCACCGCGATCCGGATCATCGACCCTCCCTGCGCCCGAAGACGACGGGCCGGAGGTATCGGGTCGACCGGGATCCGCGCTCGTATCGACTCGTGTCGATCCGCGAGGAGGCGACTACAGGCCGAGGCGGTTCTTCTTCTCCTCGGCGGTCGGCAGCGGGTCCTGCGACACGGTGACGTGGTCGAGGCCGCCGCCGGTGGTCTTGTCGGCGTTGACCGCGGTCCAGTTGGTCAGCGTGGCCGGCAGATCGTCGGCGTTGTAGATCGCGCGCACCGGGCAGGCGGGCTCGCACGCGCCACAGTCGATGCACTCGTCCGGGTGGATGTACAGCATCCGCTCGTCGCCGTAGAAGCAGTCCACCGGGCACACTTCGACGCAGTCGGTGAAGCGGCAGTCCTGGCAGTTCTCGGTGACGACGTACGGCATGGGAACAACTCCTCTCGGGGTGGCCGGCCTCGGGGGCCCGGTGCGTGGCGGCGAGCATAACCGGCCACCGGTGGCGGTCGAGAGCTCAGGGTGGGGCCCCCCCACGAAGCGCTCAGGGTGGGGCCCCCCCACGAAGCGCTCAGCGACGGGTGCAGATCGCGGTCGTGCCGGACAGCGCGCAGGACCAGGTCCCGGCTCGGATCGGGCGGAACTTCGCTGGGACCGTGCCCTTGAAGAACAGCGTGCACTCCTGATCCGGCACCGACTCGAACACCGCGGTGTTGGTGACCACGTCGGACCGGATCCGGAACCCGTCGTTGCAGGTCAGCTCGAGCGCGGCCCCGGGCGGCAGCGCGGTGGTGACGATCACGTTGATCCGGTTCGGGGCGTCGGTCACCGGGCGGTGCTGCACCTCGTCCTGCCGGCACGCGTCGAGGGTGCAGGTCCACTTGCCGGTGGCGGTGATCGTCCCGGACTTGCGGATCAGGAACACCTGGCACTGGTCGGGGACGTGCTCGAACGACGCCCGCCCGTCGCGGACCTCGGCGGTGTAGGTCCGATCGGTGCACCGGAGCTCGATCGTGGTGACCAGCGGGTCCGGGACCTGCACCTCGACCGTCGCCGCGCGCGCAGCGACCGCGAACCATCCCCACATCTGCCCTCCCTGCTGGCCGACCCGGCGGCACCGAGTGTATTCCCGAACCGCGCGCCAGTCCCGGCCCCGATCCGGCCCCGACCCGGACCTCGACCCAACCCCGACCCACGGGGCGACCGGACGGCGCGAGGAGACCCCGTGCTCGACGTCGCCGCCGCGCTGGCCCACCTCGCCGCCCCGATCCCGGACGGGCCGTTCCCCGCCGCTGCGCCGCCCCACGAGCTCCGGCGGTCGAAGGCGGCGGCGACGATCG
>JBEBJW010000434.1:0-6160 GCA_040079715.1 Myxococcota bacterium
GCCGACGGGCAAGCCGATCAACTGGACCGCGGTCGGCGTGCGATAGCATTTCCGATGGGGCCTCGTCCCGGGTCGAACCGGGGGAGGTCCGATGGTGGTGGTGGTCCTGTTCGCCGCGTGCGCCCCGCCGCCCGCGCCCGGCGATGACGACGGTGGGCCGCCCGGGTCGGACGCCACGTCCGGTACCCCGGCGGTCACGTTCTACCGCGACCTCCAGCCGTTGCTCGCCGCCGGGTGCGCGCGGTGCCACGGTCCGGACGGGCTGCCGCCGGGCGACTTCCTCGACCCGACGGTCGCGATCCCGTGGGCCGCGGTGATGGTCGACCGGATCGCCGCCGGTGAGATGCCGCCGCCGAGCGCCGATCCGACCTGCCACCCGTACCAGGACGCGGACCGGTACGCCGCCGACCCCGCGCTGGCCGATCTGCTCGACCAGTGGATCGCCCTCGGGCAGCCGCTCGGCGAGCCGACCGAGCCGCCGGAGATCCCGCAGCCGACGACGTTGTCCCGCCGGGACGCGGTGCTGTACACCGCGGGGCCGTACACCCCGGCGTTCGTCGACGGCAACGAGTACCGGTGCTTCCTGATCGACGACGGGGTCGACGCCGACGCGTACCTCGCCGGGATCGAGGCGCTGATCGACAACCCGGCGATCTCGCACCACGCGATCCTGTTCGTCGACCCGGATGGCGGGTCGGAGCGGCGGATCGAGGACGCAGCGTCGGCGTCGTGGCGGTGTCGGGACGTCCAGCCGGAGCCGGAGTGGCTGATGGCGCACGCCTGGGCCCCGAGCGGAGGGGCGATCGAGTTCCCGGATGGGGCGGGCCTGAAGGTGACCCGCGGCAGCCAGCTCGTGCTCCAGATGCACTACTTCGCCGGCGAGGTCGACCCGCCGCCCGATCAGCCCGGGTACGCGCTGAAGCTGGCGCCTCGGGTCGACCGGGAGCTGTTCTACGTCCCGATCGGCCCGACCGACTTCGTGATCCCGCCGGGAGATCCGGCGTACTCGGCGCGGCTCGACCTCCCGATGTGGGCGCTGACGTTCGGGTTCCTCGCGTACGACGTGTACGGTGTGTTGCCGCACATGCACGTGCTCGGCACCGGGTACCGGTTCTACGCGACGGCGCCGAACGGCGACCAGAAGTGTATCTCCCGGGGTACGGACTACGACTTCGCGATGCAACCGACCTACTGGTTCGACCAGCCGATCGCGGTCGAGACCGACGACGTGTTGACCATCGAGTGCACCTGGGACAACACGGCCGGCAACCCGCGCCAGCTGTCGAACCCGCCGGTCGCGGTCGGGTGGGGCGAGAACACGCAGCAGGAGATGTGCTACGCGCTGCTGTACGTCGGCGCCCGGCTCGACCTGTAGGGTCCCGCGGCGCTCCCCGCTAGCAGGCCTCGGGAAAGCTCGCTTCGCGAGGTTCCCGGCCTGCTAGATGCCGATGGCTCGCCTTCGGACCGCCGCCCTCCGGGCGACCCTCCGCTCCCTGCGGCTCCTCGGTCCGATGCAAGTGCCGGTTGTATCGTTGGGGGCGGTCCGGACCTGCGGTCCCTCGGTCGCTCCGAGTCGTCCCAGCGAGCCGGGACGGCGGCCCGAAGACTCGCGTCAGGAGCGCGTGAACGCTCCCTGAAGGGAGCATTCCCGAGCGCTCCTAGTCGATCGAGACCTGCGACAGCAGCTTCGACAGGAACATCCGGCGATCGGTCGTGACCTTGCCGTCGGTCCGCATCGCCGACACGTCCATGTACACGCCCATCTCCTCGAACCCCATCGCCTTGTACATCTCGGACGACGGGCTGTGGTTCATCGAGACCCGCAGCACCACGTGGCTGTACCGGCGGTCGTCGATCAGCTTCAGCCGCTCGCGGACCAGCGTCCGGCCGATCCCGTGGTCCCTCCAGCCCTCGAGCACCCCGAGCTCCGCGAGGTAGAACGTGTGCTTCAGCGGGACCAGCCCGGTGAGGTGGGTGGCGACGGCCCGGTTCCCGACGATCGGGATCGCGACGCCGAACCCGATCACCTGCGTCTCCCCGCGGGTGGCGACGAGGACGACCGTGTCCTGCAGCGCGGTCAGCCGGCGGTACACGCCCTCGGCCTCGCTCGGGTACCACCGCTCGAAGTACGGGAACCCGCTGAACACCGTCTGGTAGGCGCCGATGAACCCGGCGCGCCACTGGGCGACGTCGTTCGGGGACACGATCCGGCGGACGGTGATCTCGTTCAGCTGAGTGATGATCATGACCGGCCGGATAACCAGGATCCGACGGTCACGCCGCCGAGCGCACCGTCACGATCACCTCGTCGGAGCCGGCCGTCGCCCAGGTCACGACCAGCGGGTCCCCGCCGAGCGAGGCGTGGAGCGCGCGGCACGGGCCGTCGAGCGCGACCTCCGCCGTCCCGTCGCCGATCGCGACGATCCGCACGTCGTGCGGGGACGACTTCATCCCGGTGCCGAGCCACTTCAGCACCGCCTCCTTGACCGCCCACCCGACCGTCTGGGACGCCGGGTCCGCGGTCAGCGCCTGTTCGTCGTCGCGGAACCAGGTCCGACCGAAGCTCTCCGGCCGCGGCTCGACCTTCTCGAGGTCCACCCCGACCCGCCCGGCGGCGACCGCGACCGCGACCGCGCGGCCCTCCCGGTGCGAGATCGACACCCGCACGTCCGGGTGGCCCGGGACGGCGGCGATCGGCTCGCCGCTGTCGGCGGTCCAGACCCGGATCTCGAGCGGATCGACGCCAGTGAGCGCCCCCAACGCCCGCTTCGCGGCCATCCGCCCGGCCACCCGGTCGCGGACCCTCCGCTCGGTGCCGCGGGCGGCGAGGTCGCCCAGCTCGGACGGGGTCAGCCACGGGGTCGGATCGTCGTCGGCGCGGGCCTCGGCGATCGTGGTCCCGCGGGCGATCGTCGGCCGCGGGGCGTTCGGGAAGCACACCGGCCGCCCGCCGTCCGGCTCGGGGAACCGGTCCTCGGGCGGCACCGGGCCCTTCTCGATCATCTCGAACCCGCGCAGGCGGAGCACCGGCCCTGCGACCCCGTCGATGTCGACGTGGTACCGGGTGCCGTCGAGCTGGGCGGTGATCGACAGCGGCGCGCCGTCGTCGGGGACCGCGAACAGCTGGACCTCCGCGAGCTCGAACGGCAGGCCGAGCGCGTGGGCAGTGATCATCCGGTGGAGCCCGGCGGCCTGGAACGCGGCCTCGAGCACCAGCGGCGCCGTCAGCAGGCCTTCGCCGCCGAGCGCCCCGTGGTCGACCCGACCCTCGCCGACCAGACCGTCCAGCGAAACGCCGAAGATCCCGGCCAGCACCTGGAACCCGGGCCCATGGAAGAACCGGCGGTAGATCTGCTCGCGGTCCACCGTCTCGTCCGGCAGGAACACCGACGGCAGCCCGTCGAGCGCCAGCGCGTCGCCGAACGTGACCGTGGCCTCGAAGTGATCGGTCCGCTGGACCCGCCCGGTCGCGAGGGTCCGCTCGCTGACCAGCCGCGCCTTCGCGACCCCGATCCCGACGACCTCGGCCTCGATCACCAGCAGCACGGCTCCGTCGCGGTGGACCTTGACCGGGGCGTGGAACTTCACGTCGCGCGCCCCGCGGTACCCGAGCTCCGGGAACAGCGCGTGGGCGGTGGCGGCCATCAGCTCGAGCCCGATCACCCCGGGCAGCAGCGGCACCCCGTCGATCGCGTGGTCGACGATCCACCCGTCGGTCGCGCGCGACAGCGACCGGGTCGCCCGGACCGTGCCGTCGCCGCGCTCGCCGGTTCCCCGCTCGCCGGTTCCCCGCTCGCCGGTTCCCCGCTCGCCGGTTCCCCGCTCGCCGGTTCCCCGCTCGATCGTGTCGAGGCCGAGCCCGACCGCGACCCCGTCCGGACCGGGCTCGAAGTCGCCGAGCCGGCCGGCGCACACGAGCTCGCCCGAGGTCTTCGCCGCGACGAACGCCGCGAGCACCGCCGCCCCCGCGTCCGCCGGCAGCAGATCGACGCCCCGATCGGTCAGCAGGGACTTCATCCCGCCGCGGACCGCCATCCCAACGTCGTCCCACGCGGTCCAGTCCACGTGGAGGCTGTTCGGGCGGGTGTGACACATCCGCGCGAGCGCGTCGTTCGCGGCCGCGTAGTCGACCTGGCCGGGGTTCCCGAACCGGCCGGCCACGCTGCCCATGCACACCACGTACGCCGACTCGGGGACCCGCTCGAGCAGAACCCGCCCGCCGATCGCCTTGCCGTCGAACACCCGATGGAACGCGGCTTCGTCCTTGTCCTTGAGCTGGCGGCTCTCCTCGACGCCCGCGCCGTGGATCACCACGTCGATCGCGCCGAGGGTGTCGGTCACCTCGCGGACCACCCGGTCGACGTCCACGGCGTCGGCGAGGTCGGCCTGGAGGTACAGCACGCTCGCGCCGAGCTGGCGGAGCTGGTCGAGGTTCCGGCGGACCTCGTCGCTCCGCCGGAGACCGGACAGCGCCGCCTCGACCCGGGCGGGGGTGACCCGCTCGCCGGCGAGCTGGAGCTGCGCGCGGATCTGCTCCTTCGCCACCTTCTCGTCGAGCGGGGCGTCGGACACCTCGGACCGGCCGATCAGCGCCAGCGCGACCGTCCCGCGCCGGGCGAGCTCGACCGCGACCCGGGCGGTGATCCCGCGGCCGCCACCGGTCAGCAGGACCACCGGACGGCCGGGCAGCGGGCTCGGCGCGGGGGGCGCCTCGTCGACCAGGCGGACCCCGGCCCGGGCGCGGTCGGCGTCGACGAACAGCTCGCGGTCGCGCGGGTCGGCGTCGATCTCGTCGCAGGCGATCTCGGCGGCGGTGGCGGCGTCGAACGACGGGTGCAGGTCGAGCACGGTGGCGTCGACCCCCTCCCACTCGCGCCCGAGCGACTTCGTCAGCCCGGCGCGCGCGCCGTCGACGAACCCGCGGCCGAGCGAGAACCCGTTCGCGCTCATCCCGCCGAGCCGGGTGACGGTGATCCACCGGCGGGGCCGGGTCGCGTCGAGCGCCTTGGCGCGGCGGAAGCTGATCATCACGTCGTCGGCGGCGTCGATCACCACCTCGTGCGGCCCGTCGTCGATCCCGCCCCGGCGGACGACCTCGTTCCGGAGGGCGTGGGCGAGGGGGGTGTCGCCGAGGACCAGCACCCGGCGCTGGTCGAGGTTCGCCGGGCGCACCGGCGGCCGCGGGTCGAGCACCGGGCGGCGGAGGCGGAACGTGGGCGGCAGCGGGACGTGGTTCGCCCGGACCCGCTCCTCGTCGGACATCCCGACCGACAGGTCGAACTCCTCCGCCACGAACGGGAGCTGCGACAGCGACGCGCGCGCCGCCTCGACCCGCCCGTCGTCGGCGGGGGCGGCCTCGTCGGACGACCGACGCTCGTGGAGGTACGCGGCCAGCTTCTCGAGGGTGTTGAAGTCGGCGGGCCGGAACGCCTCGTCCCGCGGCAGGCCGAACCGGTCGGTCAGCTCGGACAGGATCTCGGCCTGCTTGACCGT
The DNA here is from genome assembly GCA_040079715.1 of Myxococcota bacterium. Taxonomy (GTDB): domain Bacteria; phylum Myxococcota_A; class UBA796; order UBA796; genus JACKER01. The sequence goes on from JBEBJW010000434.1 coordinate 5,494, forward strand.
GTCGACCCCGAGGTCGGCCTCGAGCTCGAACGACGGCTCGAGGTCCGACGGGTCGTACCCGGTCTTCTCGGCGACGACCGCGACCAGCTCGGCGAGGGTCGCGTCGAGGGAGCCGCCGGCGCGGGGCCTCGGGGCCGGCGCCACCGACGGGGTCACGGACGGCGCGACCGACGGGGTCACCGACGGCGCCACCGACGGCGCCGCCGACGGGGTCACCGAGGCGCGGGCCTGGGCTGCAGTCGACACCACCCGCGGGGCGGCGCCCCTCGGGGTCTCGGCGTCGGCGGTGACCCGCGGCCAGTGGGTCGACTCGGTCCGCTCGAGCTCGTCGTCCGCCGTCGGATCCTCGGACAGCGCTCCGCCGCGGCGCTGGGCGATCCACCCGGCGAGCTTGCGGATCGTCGGGTAGTCCGACAGGCGGAACGACTCGTCCCGCTCGAGCCCGTACCGGTCGGTGAGATCCGACAGGATCTCGGCCTGCTTGACCGTGTCGATCCCGAGGTCGGCCTCGAGCTCGAACTCGGGGTCGAGCTCGGCGACCTCGTACCCGGTCTTCGCGGACACGACCGCGAGCAGGTCGGCGAGGGCGTCGTCCGGATCGATCCCGACCAGCGGGAGGGTCGTCGGCGGGGTCGGCTCGTCGTCGAGCTCGGGCCGGGGCAGCGAC
>JBEBJW010000435.1:0-6160 GCA_040079715.1 Myxococcota bacterium
GCGGGGGGCCGATCGCAGGAAGGTCTGGACCTGGTCCGCCGCGCGACCGAGCGGTCGTCGGAGCTCATGCAGGCCCTGCTGGAGCGGATCCCCGCCGCTCACAACGCCTGGCTGGCGACGATCCGACCGCACGGCGAGCCGGACGCGATCGCCCTGATCCGCCGGCTGGGGCAGGGCGGAGCCGAGGTGGACGATCCGCTGCTGTTCTGGCTCGACCGCGGGACGCTCCCGGTGCGGCTCGAGGCGGCGTCGGCGCTCGGGGCGGCCGGCTCGACCCGGGTGCTCGCGGCGCTGCGCGATCGGGCGGGGGCGTGGTTCTCGGACGGCGGGGTCCGCGAGGCCTGCCGCGACGCGATCGAGCTGATCCGGCGCCGGGCGGGCGGCGCCGGGAACCTCGCCCTCGCCACGCCCCTCGGCGGCGAGCTGACCGAGGCGGAGGTCGCCCAGCGGCGGACGGACGCGGGCTGAGCCGCCCGAGCCGGCTACCGGCGCCCGCTCCCGCCGGAGTCGCGGCCGCCCGAGTCCTGGCCGGTGTCGATCCAGAACCCGGTGTCTTCCGGACAATCGAACACCTGGCTGCACAGCGGGCTCGGCCGCGGCCGGCCGCTCGGGTCGCACTCCCACGCGCCGTCGAGACAGTCGCACGCGAGGTCCGGGTCGAACGCGCAGTCCGGGTGCGGTTGCGGCGCCGGGCAGCTCCCGGCCCGATCGCACGAGTCCCACCACCAGCAGAACTTATCGTGGTACACCGCCGTGAACTCGTCGGCGGTCATCGACTGGGGGGCGTCGGCGCAGGTCGGTTCGGGGCCGAGGTCGGTGTCGGCGTCCGAGTCGGTGTCCGTGTCGGTATCGGCGTCCGCGTCCGCGTCCGCGTCCGCGTCCGCGTCGGTGTCGGCGTCTCCGTCATTGACGGTGCCGTCGCCGCCGTCGCCACCGTCGTCCTTGGTGCCGACACAACAGAACGCGAGCAGGGTCCAGGTCCAGCGCATGCCCGAGCCTACCCGAGCGGCGGGGGAACCGCACCGGCCAATCGCACGACGGCCCGCGCGAGTTCGTCCGGCGCGAGCGAGGCGAATCCGGTCCGGAGGTACGGGACGCCGTCGCCGTCGAGGTGGTACCGGCGCCCCACGTCGAACGCGACCCCGGCCCGCGCCGCGTCGGCCTGCCACCGGACCACGTCGCCGTCGAACCGGACCCACAGCGCGAGCCCGCCCATCGGCACGTCGAACGCGACCCGCTCGCCGAGGTGCCGGCGAAGCAGGTCCGCGAGCACCACCTGACGCTCTGCGTACACCGTCCGGGTCCGGCGGAGGTGGCGGCTGTACACGCCGTCTTCGATCAGCGTGGCGACCGCGAGCTCGGACGCGAGGTCTCCTTGCCGATCGACCGCGACCCGTCGGGCGACGATCGCGTCGAGGAGCGGGCGCGGGCCGGTCACCATCCCGAGCCGGAGGCCCGGCGCCAGGGTCTTCGACAGGGTGCCGACGTACACCACCGTGCCCGCGCGGTCGAGGGACGCGAGCGGCAGCACCGGCCGTCCGCGGTAGTGGTACTCGTTGTCGTAGTCGTCCTCGACGATCGCGATCCGGTGGCGCTCGGCGACCGCGAGCAGGGCGAGGCGCCGCGCCGCCGGCAGCGTCCCCATCGTCGGGTACTGGTGGTGCGGGGTCGAGTACACCGCGCGCAGCCCGCCCCGGCGCGCTTCCCGCTCGACCTGCTCGACCACGAGGCCGTCCTGGTCGACGTCGATCGGGACGAGCTGGGCCCCCGCGGATCGGAGGGCGGTCCACGCGGGCGGGTAGCCGAACCGCTCGACCGCGACCCGATCGCCCGGGCGGATCAGCGCGTGGGCGACGAGGTACAGCGCCTGTTGGGCCCCGCGGGTGACCACGACGTCGTCGGCGTCGAGCGCCAGCCCCCGGTGCGCCGCCAGGACCGAGGCCAGCGCGGCGCGCAGCCGGAGGTGGCCGCGTGGGTCGCCGTAGTCGAGCACCCGCCCGCGGGTCGTGCGCACCGCCGCCCGCCAGGCCCGCGCGATCTCCGCGTACGGCAGCAGCCGGAGATCCGGGCGACCGCCGGCCAGGATCAGCGTCCCTGGCGGGTGGGCCTCGGCGGTCTCGGTCGGGGGCGCGGTCGGCACGTCGAACCCGCACCGGCCGGTCGGTCCGGACGCAGCGCCGTGGACGCGCCGGGTCGGCTCGTCCGGCAGCGGCGCGATCCGGGTGGCGCCCCGCGCCCGCACCTCGAGCCAGCCTTGGGCCCGCAGCTCGGCCCACGCGGCGATCACCGTGTTCCGGTGGACCCCGAGCTGATCGGCGACCTTCCGCGTCCCGGGCAGCGGATCCCCGGTGCGCAGGCGTCCGCGGCGGATCTCGCGCACCACCGCGTCGGCGATCCTGAGGAACAGCGGCTGGTCACCGTCGTCGAGCCGGAGCGTCGTGTCCACGGTGGATCCCCCGATCGACTGAACCCGGTCCGACCGGATCGTCCACCCCGGGCGCCCCGTTCGATTGGGCGGAACGGCGGGCTCGGCGCACCTCGTCGAGCTCCGGGGCGCGGTCGGACCCTGGTTCGCCCAGACTGGTACCTGTGGAATGCAGAAACTGGACCTGCCACAGGTACCAGTTCGACGTGACGTTCTCGGTGGGAGGACCGATGAGCGGACGACGGGCGGTCGGGGACGAGGCCGGGTGGGCGCTGCTGGCGCGCGCGCCGGAGGTGCGGGTCGCGGGGATCGTCGACGGGCGGCCGATCGTCCGATCGATGCACGGGGTGGTGGTGGACGGGCGGCTGTGGCTCCACGGCGTCCCGCGGGGCACGGTCGCGTCGCTCGGCGGCGGCCCGGTCCAGATCCAGGCGGACGAGGTCGTCGCGCGGATCCCGAGCCACTTCCGCGACCCCGAGCGCGCCTGCCCGGCGACCACCTACTACCGGAGCGTGCTCGCCGACGGCGTCGCCACCGCCGAGACCGATCCCGCGGTCAAGGCTGCCGTCCTGCAGCGGATGATGGAGCAGCGCCAGCCGGAGGGTGGCCACCTGCCGATCGATCCGGCCCACCCGCTGTACGCCGCGGCAGTCCGGGGGCTCGGCGTGTGGTCGGTCGAGCTCCGGTCCCTGTCGGCGGTCGAGAAGCTCGGGCAGGATCAGACCGCGGCCCACGTCCGCGGGATCCTCGGCGGCCTGTGGCGCCGCGGCGGGTCGGGCGATCTCGCCGCGATCGAGGCGATCTCCGACGCCCACCCCGAGCGGCCCCGGTTCGTGGAGCTCCCCTCCGGGGTCCCGGAGGGGCTGGTCCCCCGGTGCCACCCGTCCGACGCCGACGTCGACGCGGCCGCCGCCCTGGCCGCGCCCGCCTACTGGAACGGCGGGATGAGCCGGGACCAGCTCGCGGACGCCGTCCGGAGCTCGGTCGCCTGGGTCGGCCTCGCCCGCGACGGGGTGCTCGTCGCCACCGCCCGCGCGATCTCGGACCGGGCGAAGCGGAGCTGGGTGTACGACGTGGTCGTGGCGGACGGACTCCAGCGATCCGGCGTCGGGACCGCGCTGATCGGGCTGCTGCTCGATCACCCGGCGGTCCGCGGCACCGAGATCAACCTCGCGACCCGCGACGCGATGGCGTTCTACGCCCGGTTCGGGTTCGGCGAGGTGTTCGTCGACCGGTCGGGCGCCTACCCACGGACCACGATGGCCCGCCCGCGGCCCACGGTCAGCCCCACGCTCACGGCCGGGCGGTGAGGCGATCGACCATCGCGACGACGGCGTCGTACTCGGCGTGCATCGTGCCGACGGGCTCGCTGGTCCAGTCCATCCGCGCCGCCAGCCCGAGGCCTCGGTCGTAGTACAGCGTCGCCTTGGTCCAGATCGCCTCGACCTTGTCCTCCAGCAGGTCGCGGTTGATCGCCCGCTGCGCCTCGGTCAGCTTCACCAGCGGGGACTCGTCGAGCAGGTCCTGGCCGAGGTCCCGATGGGCGCGGGCCAGCCGGACGAACCCGTCGAGCGCGAACCCGGTCTCCTCGGTCCGCACGATCTCGGCCAGCTGCTCGTTGCCGACCTCGATCAGCGCAGCCCGCTGCTCGAGCGCCTTGCCCTTCGCCCGATCCGAGCCGTCGAACACCAGCAGCGCCGCCGCGTCGGTCGCCCGGGCGAGGATCGCGTGGCGGGCGGCGGCCTGGTAATACGTCCCGACGCCGGGTTCGGCCCGGTCGAGCGCGTCGCCGAGCCCCCGGTACCCGCGCCGCTCGCGCCCGAGCTCGAGGTCCCAGATCCCCTCGAGCACGTCGATCTTGAGCTGATCGAGCGCCGGCCGGTCGACGTTCGGCAGCTGCCGGAGCTCGTCCCGGGCCTCGTCGTACCGGGCGAGCCGACCGAGGCACTCGGCGCGGCGGAACCGCAGGTCGTCCGGGACGTCGGCGCCGGCGGCCTGCTCGAGGGCGTCGTACAGCGCGAGCGCCTGGGTCGGGTCGCCGCCGAGCTCCCACGACATCGCGATCAGGTACTGGGCGGTGCGCTGGTGGTCGCCGGGCACCGCGAGGGCCTCGTCGGCCACGAGCCGCACGCCGGCGAAGTCGCCGTGGCGCATCCGCTCGCGGGCGAGGTGGAGCAGCTCGTCGGGGTCGGCGCTCTGCGCGGCGGCCGGAGCGAACCACCACATCGGACCGTCGGGGAGGGGAGGAGAGGGCGCCGTGGTGGCCGTGTGGGACCCGTACGAACCCCCTACGCTCTGGTAGGTGGGCCTCGTATCACCGCTTCTGGCTACCCTTGCAGAAGGGCCTGCGCTCCACGGTGAGAAACAAAGTCCTGAAAAGGAAGCTTGTCAGGGGATCCCGATACTGGATCCCAAGCACGAACCACCCAGCAACTCCATCGTAGAACCGGAATGGGTCGACGGCAACCCTCGGGCGTACATTCATCGACCCCGCGGGCCCACAGCCGCCCCCAGGGTACGTCGAGACCCGTTCATCGGCCGAGCGCCCACCGCCGGACCGCGTCGATCTCGGTCGAGCCCCTCGCGGCGGCCAGGGCGTCCCGGGCCGCGGATCGGCCGTCGGGCGGACCGTGGACCGCCGCCCACGCCCACCGCGCCGCCACCACGAACCCGGCGTCGGTGACGGTCGCTCCGGCGCGATCGAGGTCGGCGGAGGCGGACCCCGGGTCGTCGGTGGTCAGGGCGCGGTACCCGAGGACGAACCCCTCGAACCACTGGTCGGACGCCGCCCGGCACTCGGCGAGCGCCGTGTCGAGCACCGACCGGGCCCGGGTCCGGTCCCCGACGGTCAGCGCGGTCAACGCCAGCGCCAGGCGGGCCATCGCGACGTACCGGCCGGCGTTCAGCGCGCGCAGGCCCTGGACCGCGGACGCGGCCTGCTCCTCGGCTTCGCGGACCTCCCCGACGGCGAGCAGGCACCGCGCGAGGTTCTCGCGGGCGATCCCCTCGACCAACGGCTCGCCGAGCTCGACCGCGTCGTCGATCACCTGCCGGAACGTCCGGGTGGCCTCGTCGACCCGCCCGAGCTCGAGCGCGACCAGCGCCACGTTCGCGGTCATCCGGAGCACCCCGGGCAGGTGCCCGGCCGCGGTGTGGACCTCGAGGCCGCGCTGGTACCACCCGAGCGCCAGCTCCGGCCGACCGAGCTGGAGGTGCGCGTTGCCGAGCATCCCCATCACCTTCGCGGCGTGGATCCGGTTCCCGACCGCGAGCTGGAGCGGCAGCGCCTCGAGCAGCCAGTGGATCGCCTGCTCGTGGGCACCCCGCGAAACGGCGACCGCCCCGAGGTTCGCGACCCCGTCAGCCTCGCCGACCCGATCGGCGGCGGCGCGGTGGATCGCGAGCGCCTCGGCGAACCGCGCCTCGGCCTCGTCCAGCCGACCCTGGTTCAGTCGGATCGCGCCCACCCGGGTGGACACGTGGCCCCGCAGTGGATCGTCGCCGGCGAGGGCCGCGTGGTGCTCGGCGTCGCGCAGATCGTGCTCGGCGGCCTCGATCCGTCCGGCGTCGATCCGGGCCCGGGCCCGCGCGAGCAGCGCCCGACCGAGCCCTCCGGGGTCCGATGCGGCGCGCGCGGCCTCCACCGCCCGCTCCGCCAGCTCGAGCCGCGCGGACACCGGGCCGGTGCTGGTGTACGACCGCTCGAGCAGCAGCGCGATCCGAGCGGTCGTACAC
>JBEBJW010000436.1:0-6149 GCA_040079715.1 Myxococcota bacterium
CCTGGATGGTGGTCGCGTGGGTGGCGGCGGGGAAGCCCGGGTGCGAGTCCCCGGCGCGGCACAGCACGAGCCAGCCGTGGGCCGAGACGGTGGACGCGATCCTGCGGCTGGGCGGGTTCGACGGGTTCCTGACGAACTTCGAGGCCAGCGAGCACGCCTTCGATCCGCGGTACGCGTGGATGGCCGAGATCGCGCGGGAGCACCACACCCGCGCGCCGCTGGCGCCGTCCGAGTGGGTGCCGCTGCTCGAGACGATCCTGGAGGACCGGTTCCGGGACGGTCGAGGGCAGGCGCGGTCGGCGCGGGCGCGGGCGACGATCGTGGGGTCGCTGTTCACGGACTACGTCGGGACGCGGTTCGACGTGGACGGGAAGGCATTCGAGGTGGTGCGGGTGGCGCCGGCCGCGGCGAAGCGGTCGCCGGAGTACGGGTTCCGCGCGGTGGCGGCTTGATCGCGGTGCCGCTGGGACCGGTGGGGCCGCGGACGCCGGCGGAGCGGGCTGCGAGGGCGGCGGCGCTGCGGATGGCGATCGGACCGGTGAGCGGGTGGCCCGAGGACGCGCGGGCGGACCTCGAGGAGCGGATCGCGATCCTCGCTGCTGACGGGGTGCCCGAGCCGGAGCGGATCGCCGAGGAGCTGGTGCGCGCCGAGATCCTACGGGCGTGCCCTGAAGGCGATGCAGCTGAACCCGTGGAGGCGAAGTGATGGCTCATGCGCGCGAACTTGATGTCGACGTCGCCGGTCGCCCGCTGTCGCAGGCGGCGGCCGGGCGTGGCCCGCACCGAGGATCGTCGGATTCTCGGGCACCTCCGGCGGGAATGGGCTTGCCGGAGGTGTAGGGTCGAAAAAAGATCTGCCGCTTGATGTCCGATCTGGGGACCGGGTTCGTCATGCTTGTAGGCGGATCGCGAAGGGAGAGTTCCGGAAGGCTCGGACACACGGTATCCTCGCGCAGCCGGCCGGGGTGGATGGACAACTCGTGGATGCACAACTGATCGAAACACCACACCCAGGGCAGGCGGACCTCGACGGTCTCGCCGAGGAGTGGCGATCTGCGCCACGCCGATGGGGGCACCCGCTTCACAGCATCTGCTCCTACTTCGCCATGTTCCCGCCACACGTCCCGCGAGTGTTCATCGAGTGGCTCACCAGGCCCGGGGATGTCGTTTACGACCCGTTCTCGGGCCGCGGGACCGCGCCGCTCGAGGCATGCAGACTTGGTCGGACCGGTCTCGGGTCCGATGCGAACCCCCTCGCTTGCGTTCTGACCGGTGCGAAGGTCGATCCGCCGACCCTGGCCGAGGTCACAGTCCGCCTGGACGAGCTGCGGTCTCACATACCGACCAGGCGGCGGGCCGCGGTGCCGCCCGACATCCAGATGCTCTACGCACCGGGTGTGCTTCGGCAACTCACCTGGCTCCGGTCCGCCCTCGACGTGGATGACCGGACGGACCGGTTCATCATGGCGACCGTCCTCGGGATGATGCATGCAAACTACGAACCCGGTTCGCCCGCCCGCGGCTTCTCCATCAGCATGCCGAATACGTTCTCGATGTCGCCCGCATACGTCCGCCGGTACATCGACGAGCACGGGCTTGTGCCACCGAAGGTCGACGTCTTCGAAATGGTCCAGCTCAAGGCCGCTCGGATGAGCATCCCGAGGTCCACCGCCGCGCGCGGGAGCGCCTGGAACGCCGACGCACGCAAGCCCAAGACACTGGACCGCCCCGCGCGCCTGATATTCACCTCGCCGCCCTACCTCGGCGTCATCAACTACGGGAAGTACAACTGGATCCGTCTCTGGATGCTCGGTCACGAGCCGCGACGGGTCGATGAGGCTCTGACCGCCACCGGCTCGTTGCGCCGGTACCTCGAGTTCATGGACGAGGTGCTGACCGGCATGGCTGGAGTGCTCGATCCTGCCGGCTACCTCTGCCTGATGATCGGGGATGTGCGAGACAAGTCCTCCAAAGAGACGCTCAACCTCGCGGAGAAGGTTTGGACCGACTCCGCGGAGCCTGCTGGCTGGCGCCATCTCGGAGTCGTGAACGACGAGCTGCCCGAACAGCACAAGGTGAGCCGCATCTGGGGCAAGGGGAAGCGAGGGAACGCCACCAAGGTGGACCGGATCCTAATTCTGGCCCCTCCGGGCAGCGCGCACCAACTACCGCCTCCGAACCGGGGTCTGCTGTGGACTCCAGCGGGCACCTGGGCAGACCGCAACAGCGAGGACCACTGATGTCGATCACCGAGCAGCTCAAGTCGCTGGCCTCCGTCGATCTCTTTCAGGACGCGATCGTGCCCGACGCGTTCGTCGGACGTCCATTCTACTTCGACTTCTCCCACATGAAGTTGCTGTCGAACGACCACTGGAAAGAGAAGGTGGGCGGCATCGCCGCTGGTGCGTTCTTGGTCGCTGTCTACGACAGGGCCGGAACGAACCCGGAGGTCGTGCTCCTCCGGGTGCTCGGTCCCACGACGCTCCCGTCGGACTCCGATGTTGTGGCCGCGATGGTCGACCACTACAAGGAGAACGCGGCCTCCGATACATCGGCGAACAAGCTCGATAGCTACACGCGGTACGAGTTCCAATTCTCCGGTCTGGAATGCCGTGTGCTGGGGTCCTTCTACCGCGACGCCGCCGGCAAGACCCGCTTCGGAGCGGACGTCGACAACTTCTACGGCCCGAACAATTACTCGGTTTACCGGCCCACAGGGCCTGTGCTGGAGTACATCGTCAACTTCCGGGATGGAGAGTCCGTTCCGGGGGGCAAAGGTGACCAGCGCATTGGCGCTGTGCGCTACGCTTCCAGCAGGCGGCACGCCGTCACGTCGGAGGTGCCGGTTTACGTGAACGCCTTTGACTACCTTGGGAAGCGGACCGCGCTCTTCGGCATGACCCGCACCGGCAAGTCGAACACCGTGAAGAAGGTAATTGAGGCAACGGCCGAGCTCGCACCGTCGGGCGCGCAGCTGAACGGAAAGCCGGTAATGCCGATCGGTCAGATTGTTTTCGACGTGAACGGGGAGTACGCAAACGACAACCAGCAGGACGAGGGCACCGCGATCTACCAGCTCTACGAGAGCGAGGTCACTCGCTACTCGATCATGGACAAGCCTGGCTTCAAGGTCATGAAACTGAACTTCTACCGGGACATCGAGGCGGGCTTCTCGCTGGTCCGAAGCAGCTTGGCCGACGAAACCGCTGGCTACATGCGGGCGTTTGTGAACATCGACTGGGAAGAGCCCGACCAGCAGGACAAGTCAGCCCACACCCGGTGGGAGCGTCGCGTCGCGTGCTACCAGTGCATGCTTCACAAGGCGCAGTTCCGGTCGCCGTCCGCGACGGTCCGCTTTCCGGGCCGTAAGGAGATCAACGACGGCGCGGGCATCGATCCTTCGAAGGGGGTCTCCTGGGACGATGCCATCGCGTGGTTCGAGTGGGTCTGGGAGAATTACGAGAGTTCGCCCTTCTTCCAGGCCTACCGTGCCAAGGAGAACCGCGAGTGGGCCGACGACGACCTCAAGTCGCTCATGCAGATGCTCACGCGGACGTCTGGCCCGGGTGGACGCGGTAAGGGCACCCAACTGGGCTTTCGGAAGCTGATCCCGCTGCGAGACCTGCACACGCCATCGGTCCAGAAGGCGTTCGAGCTGGAGATCGTCGATCTGCTCCGCGCCGGCAAGATCGTGCTCATCGATCTCTCCCAGGGGGACCCCGTCATCCAGCGCACCTACTCCGACAGGTTGTGCAACACGATCTTCCGCGAAGCGATGGCTCGATTCATCGGAAACAAGGATGCGAACTTCATCCAGATGTACTTTGAGGAAGCCCACAACCTGTTTCCGAAGAAGAATGAGACGGACCTCACGCTCATCTACAACCGCATCGCCAAGGAAGGGGCGAAGCTCAACCTCGGCCTGATCTACGCAACCCAGGAGGTCAGCTCGATCTCCGCGAATGTGTTAAAGAACACGCAGAACTGGTTCGTCTCCCACCTCAACAACAACGACGAGCTGCGAGAGGTCGCGAAGTACTACGACTTCGAGGACTTCGTTGCGAGCCTGCGCCGGACGACCGACAAGGGCTTCATCCGCATGAAGACCTACTCGAATGCGTTCATCGTTCCGGTCCAGATCGAGCGCTTCAGCGCCGTGAAGAGCTGAGGCGGCTGTGGGGTACTCGACAAAGGGCCGCAAGCCCATCGAGCGGGCGAGCAAGATCGCCCACATCGAGATTATCAAGAACGCCGAGGTTCAGGCCTACATCGAGCAGTGTATCCTACCTGCTCCGCCAGACCCCGTGTCGCTCTCGTCGCTCCTGCGGGACGCCAAGGAGGTCCACGTCTCCGAGGTAACCACCGTCATCGCCATCGATGGCGGCTACACCGAGACCTTCGTGCGGGAGGAGTACCCGTCGGCCTGCGTCGCCTTCTTCACGTTCGGGCCCCTGCTGTTCAAGCTCTCGGACTTGCGCAGTCTCGACTCCAAGCGATTCATCGCGCCCGAGGACCTTCAGAAGCTCAAGAACATCGAGCGCTACACGCTCGTCCTGCCGACGAAAGGCATCCGGCACCAAGGGCAGCCGTCGCTCGCGGCCACCATTCGGAAGGCGGTGTTCGACTTCTTCGAGCAGAGGCGGGGGGCAGACGGCGAGCAGCTCATGACGAGTCTTCGGTGGTTCCTGTTCCGACGGTGGAAGCGTACGCCGGACGACTCAACGACAGTGGACCTGGCCCACTGTCCCTTCGAGTGTGGGCAGGAGAATATCACCTTCCGGCATGGCGATGCAACGGAGGGGCGGTGCCCGACCTGCGATCAGCCGGTCTACCTCACGGACGTGTTCCGGCTTCACGAGCGTGTCGACGAGGAGACTGGTGCCTCGGGCATCTCGGCCTATGTGATGACGATGCTTGAGCAGCTCGTGCTCGTCCACCTGCTCCACAACATCCTGAACATGAAGGAGGCGCTTCTACGGCAGATCCTCTTCATCAAGGATGGCCCCCTTGCATTCTTCGGGTTGGTCGCGCCCCTATACAAGCCCATGCGCGAACTTGTCGAATACCTTCTGAGCGAGCCACGCGGGCTAACGGGGCCGACACTACGCCTCGTCGGCCTTGAAAAGAGCGGCGCCTTCGTCGAACACGCCGCCAGCATCCAGGACCGGTTGCGGGCGGGTTCCTACGTGGTCGCTGGGGACAACTACATCCGCAAGTACATCGTCCCGGGTGGCGACGGCTCCACGAGCTACGGCCAGAACACCTACTACGGGCAGAAGGTGTTCTTCCGCGCCAAGACGGGCGAGGTGCACGTCGCCACGATTCCGGCGAGAGCGTACACCGGGAGCCCGAACCCCGAGGACATCCCGCACCTCGATGAGATCCTCGGCCTGGTGGGCGAATTGAAGTGCAGCATGTACGACAATGCACTCATCCCGGTGGCGCTGGCAAACAAGCTAGTTTCGCTCTCTGACTTCCCGAGCCAGCGCATCCTGACCAACTTCGTCCGCTCTAACGTGAAGCCTTGACTGTCTCGCTTGAAACGCTCTTCGCTCGGGTTGGATTCTCGCCGAACCCACACCAGCGGCTCGCGATCGAGCACGGCGACGGGCCGTTGTTTCTCGTCGCGGGCCCAGGGTCCGGCAAGACTCGGGTGCTCCTGTGGCGCGTCGTGAACCTGATTGTGACGCACGGTGTCGAGCCCGACGCGATCTTCCTTAGCACCTTCACCGAGAAGGCTGCCAAGCAGCTCCAGGATGGGCTCATCGCGCTGCTGGGCCTCGCAAGCGAGTACACGCGGCGCCCGTACGATCTATCTGACATGTACGTCGGTACGGTCCACGCGCTCTGCCACCGCGTGGTCCAGGACCGCTCGCTCGCTCCGGGGCGTGAGCGAGCGCCCGTACCCGCGGTTCTAGATGAGCTCGATCAGTACTTCGAGCTTGCCTCGGGGCCCTTCTGGCGCCAGGCCAAAGAGCGCCTCCAATTCGAGGGCGAACTCCCGGCCCTGCGCGAGGTCTTGAGCGCGCACTTCGACGGGCCCCCTTCCGCGAGCCGCCACAAGGCCGTGGTGAACCTCCAGTCCCTGTTCAATCGCCTCTCGGAGGAGGACCTCAACCCCAACGCGCTCATCGAGAAGGCGCCTCCGC
>JBEBJW010000437.1:0-6141 GCA_040079715.1 Myxococcota bacterium
GGTCACGAAGGAGCTGGCGGCGCGGTTCCACGCCGCTGGCGTCGCGATGATCCCGCTCGCCACCGGCGCCCGGTGGATGGTCGACGAGCTCGCCGACCGCGGGCCCGCGACCGAGGTCGTGCTCGGCGGCGAGCCGCGGATGGAGCCCCTCGCCGACGACGGAACCACCCCGCACGTCGCCCGGCTCCGGACCCGGATCGACGGCCACGCGTACCCGTACCTCGCGGATCACCGCGTGGCGGGCGTCCCGGTCGTGCCGGTGGTGATGGCGCTCGAGTGGTTCGCGCGCGCCGCAGCCGAGTGCCGTCCGGACCTCGTGCTGGCCGGCCTGCGCGACGTGAAGGTCCTGCGCGGGATCCGGCTCGACCGGTTCGACGCCGAGGGCGACTGGTTCGACGTGACCGCGAACGAGGTGTCCAACGGCACCGGCGCCGTGCTCGCGCTCGAGCTGCGCCGGGTCGGCGGGCCGGTCCACTACACCGCCACCGCCGATCTCGCCGAGCACGCCACCGCCGCGCCGCGGGCGCCGATCTCCCGGGATCTGCCCGCGTGGTCGCGCGACCCGATCTATGACGGGCGGGTGCTGTTCCACGGCGCCTCGTTCCAGGTGATCAAGACCCTCGACGGGATCAGCGATCAGGGCGTGGACGCGACCCTCGCCTCGACCGCCGACGCGGGGTGGGCGGACGAGCCGTGGCACACCGATCCGGCCGCCCTCGACGGGGGCCTGCAGCTCGCGCTGCTGTGGAGCGAGCGGATGCTCGGCGGACCGTCGCTGCCGATGGGCGTGTCGTCGGTGCGCACGTTCCGGACCGGTCCCCCGAGCGGGCCGGTGCGGGCGGTGTTGACCGGGGAGCGGCGCGGCCGGGACAAGACCGTCAGCGACATCGTGTTCGTCGATGCCGCCGGCCAGGTGACCACCGAGCTGCGCGGGGTCGAGGCGATCCTCCGCCCCGACGCGACGTAGGCCCTCGTCGGGGGCGCCGAGCGGGCTCCGTGAGCCAGCCGGCGCTACCCGAAGAACATCTGCGGCGCGAGCCGGATCCCGTGCCGCTCGATGTCCTCGATGCACTTCGGGCGGTTGCCGCCGCCCTTGTACTTGCCGACGATCTTGTCCCCGCGCATCCCCTCCTCGACGAACAGGAAGATGTCGCCGAGGACGACGATCTCGCCCTCCATCCCCTGGACCTCGGTGATGTGGGTGATCCGACGGCTGCCGTCGCGCAGGCGGGACACCTGGACGATGAAGTGGACCGCCGACGCGATCTGCTTGCGGATCACGCTCACCGGCAGGTCGATCCCGCTCATCAACGCGAGCGTCTCCAGCCGGGACACCGTGTCGCGCGGGGTGTTGGCGTGGACCGTGGTCATGCTGCCGTCGTGGCCGGTGTTCATCGCCTGCAACATGTCGAGCGCCTCGGAGCTGCGGCACTCTCCGATCAGGATCCGCTCGGGGCGCATCCGGAGCGCGTTGACCAGGCAGTCGCGGATCGTGACCTGGGCCGGGTTGTCGAACGTCGGCTTCTTCGACTCCATCCGGACCACGTTCCGCTGCGACAGCTGGAGCTCGGCGGCGTCCTCGATCGTCACCACCCGCTCGCCGTTCGGGATGTGGTGCGACAGCGCGTTGATCAGCGTGGTCTTGCCGGAACCGGTGCCGCCGGCGACCACGATGTTCCGTCGCGCCTTGACGATCGCCGACAAGAACTCGCCCATGTTCGGAGACATCGCCCCGAAGTTCATCAGGTCGTTCAAGGTGAGCTTCCTGCGCGAGAACTTCCGGATGGTCAAGCTCGGGCCGTCGAGGGTGCACGGGGCGACCGCGGCGTTGACCCGGGACCCGTCGGGCAGGCGGGCGTCGACCAGCGGGCTGTCGGGCCCGACCGTCCGGCCGATCCGCGAGGTGATCCGGCGGATGATCCGCTCGACGTGCTCGTCGTCGAGGAACTTGTGGCCGGTCTCGGTCAGCTTGCCCTTCCGCTCGATGAACAGCACGTACGGCCCGTTGACCATGATCTCGCTCACGTCCGGGCTGTCGAGGAACCGGTCGAGCGGCCCGAGGCCGAACAGCTCCGCCGCCACCAGGGCGCCGAACTCGTCGAGGGCGTAGTCGCCGAGCTTGAGCTGGCCGCGCTCCGCCATCAACTTCACCGCCGACGCGACCTTCTGCTCGCGATCCGGTGTCCGCTCGACGTTCTGCTCGAGCGCGTTCTCGATGTTCAGCACCTTCTCGCCGAGCACCCGCGCGACCTGGAGCACCGCGCGCACGTGCCACGCGTGCCGAGGATCGATGAACCCGCGCTGCGGGGGTGCCTCGGGCGGATCGGGGTCGACCGGGATGACGAGATCGCTGTACGTGCCCATGCTGGCTCCGGGGAGTCCGACCGCTTATCGGTTCGGACGGCGGTCGCGCACCGATCGCCGGGCGCGAACCGGATCGTCCGCACGGGCGTCCGGATCCGCTATGATTCCCGCTCGACCGCTCGGGGCTGGATTCTCCACTCCGGGCCCCTCCTCGGAACAGCGGGACTCGACGCCCTGGCGGAGGAGGCGGAGGCGAGATGAGTGGGCGGGATCCCCGGCCGGACGCCGGACCGGACGGGCCGGACGCGGCGGCCGACGGGACGGCGGGCGCGGCGGCGGGACAGAACCAGCTGTACGTCCAGTTCGACGAGGCGCCGCAGGCCCCGGCCGAGGAGTACATCCTCGGGACGCCGGCGTCTGCGCCCCGTCGGACCACCCCGTCGTCGGTCGACCGGCGGAGCCCGACCCCGGTACCGGGGGTGCCCGCGCTCGACCTCCAGCTCGACGCGCCGCCCGAGAAGCTGGTTCGCCAGCCCACCCCCGCGTCGCGGTCGCGCGAGCGCACCCCGGTGCCGGCTCCGAGCGTCCTACGCAAGACGTCCACCCCGAGCCACGCCCGACGCCGCCGCCGATCCGAGCCGCGGTTCTCGGTCGCCCGGGTGATGCTGACCCTCGGGTTGGTCGGCCTCGCGTCGCTCGCCTGCGCCGGGTTCGTCGTCGGCGTCGGGTTCGCGGTGTGGCAGCGGAGCCATCCGGGCGAGGCCGCGGCGATCCCCGACCCGGTGCCCGAGGCGCCGAAGCCCCCGGCCGAGCTCGACGGCATCCCGATCGAACACGGCCTGCGGGACCCGTCGGACCCGACCCCGCCGCCTACCCGGCCTGAGGTGCCGTCGGGCACGCCGATCCCCGCGCCGACGCCGACCCCGGCGCCACCAGCCCCGAAGTAGCAGCAGCGGGCCGGATCGGACCGCCCGGGTCGATCACGGCGCGGTGCACGCCGAGGTCGTCCCCTCCGTCCGACAGGTGCCCCGGGCGCAATCCGTGAACACCCACACCCCGCCGAGGCACTCGGCCAGCGCGTCTCTTGCGCAGGTCGACGCGGCGCCGGCGACGCACGGGGCGCCGCGGACCACCGACGCGTCCGACCGATCCTCGGCGTTCCGGGTCCGGCTCCGCTCCGGCTCCACCGTCGAGCTCGCGTCCGGTGAGGTGGTCTGGCCCCGCCAGCCGGTGCACGCGAGCGACATCCACCCGAGCCCTGCAGCGATCGCGATCCGATGGGTCATCTCCCCTCCCGATCCACGGCATATGCCTCACGACGCTGTCGCACGGCGGATCCGACTCCCGTGACCGGGCCGTGACGCACCACGTCCGGCGGCGGAGTATGGGGAGCGGCCGTACGAGGGCCCATCTCCATGTTCGAGCCGATCGCGATCGTCGGGCGTTCCTGCATCCTCCCGGGGGCCGCGTCCCCCGACGCGCTGTGGGACGCCGTCGCTGCCGGAACCGACCTGCTGTCGTCCACCCCCGCGGGCCGGTGGGGGATGCCGTCCGCGCTCGCGCTGACCGCCGATCCGCGCCACGCCAACCCGCACGACGCCGCGGATCGCAGCTGGTCCGATCGCGGCGGATACGTCACCGGGTTCGACTTCGCGGCCGAGCTGGCCGACGATCCGTTCCTGCGCGACGACGCGGACCTGCTCGCGCTCGATCCGCTGTTCCACTGGGTGCTTTCGGGCGGGCGGCGGGCGCTGCGCGAGGCCGGCTACGACGGCACGGGCGGCCGGATCGGCGCGATGCTCGGCAACCTGTCGTTCCCGTCGGCGGCGATGTCGGCGTACGCCGAGCACGTCTGGATGCCCGAGCGCCCGGCGGTCGACCCGCGGAACCGGTTCATGAGCGGGCTCCCCGCGGCCCTCCTCGCCGACGAGCTGCGGCTCGTGCCGTCGTTCGCGCTCGACGCCGCCTGCGCCTCGTCCCTGTACGCGATCGCCCTCGCCTGCGCGCGGCTCCACGCCCGGGAGCTGGATCTCGCGCTCGCCGGCGCGGTGTGTCGGTCGGACGACCTGTTCATCCACGTCGGGTTCTGCGCGCTCGACGCGATGAGCCGCACCGGCCGATCCCGCCCGTTCCACCGCGGGGCCGACGGCCTCGTCCCGGCCGAGGGCGCGGCGTTCGTCGCCCTGAAGCGGCTCGCGGACGCCGAGGTCGCCGGGGACCGGATCTTCGGGGTGATCCGCGGGGTCGGCCTGTCGAACGACGGGCGCGGCCGTGGGCTGCTCGCGCCGGCGTCGGAGGGCCAGTCCCGCGCGCTGCGGACCGCGTGGGCCTCGTCCGGGCTCGATCCGGCGCGGCTCGGGCTGGTCGAGTGCCACGCCACCGGCACCCCGGTCGGCGACGCGGCGGAGATCGAGACGCTCCGGGCGGTGCTCGGGGATCGCGTTGACGGGCTGCCGCTCGGGTCGTTGAAGTCGAACCTCGGCCACCTGATCACCGCCGCCGGCGCCGCCGGGCTGCTGAAGGTGCTCGGGGCGTTCGCGCACGGCGTGCGCCCGCCCACCCTCCACGTCGACGAGCCGACCGACGCGCTCGCCGGCACGCCGTTCCGCCTGTTGACCGCGGCCGAGCCGTGGCCCCAGGGGGACGCCCCGCGGCTCGCCGCCCTCGACGCGTTCGGGTTCGGCGGGAACAACGCCCACCTGATCGTCGAGGAGTACGTCCGGTCGGGATCCCCGGCCGCTTCGGTCGCAGTCGCGCCGTCTGCCTCGAGCGTGGCCCCCGCGCCCGATCTCGCGGTGGTGTCGGTCGCGGTCCGGGCCGGAGACGGGGGCTCGACCGCCGCGTTCGACCGGGATCTCCGCGACGGCCGGTCCCGGGTCCGCGCCGGGGCGCCTCCGCGGGCGGACGCCGCCTCGGTCGTGCTGTCGCTCACCGACCTGCGGTTCCCCCCGCGCGACCTCGAGCAGACGCTCGCCCAGCAGACCCTGGTCCTCGACGCCGCGCTCGACGCGGTCGGTGCGGCCGGCGGGGCGCTCCCGCGGGATCGGACCGCGGTGCTGATCGGCGCCCAGTCCGACCCCGAGGTCTGCCGGTACGGGGCGCGGTGGCGCCTGCCGGCGTGGCGCGCCGGGGACGACCCGGCGACCGTGGCCGCCGCCCGCGACGCGATCGTGCCGGTGCTCGAGGCGCCCGGCGTGGTCGGGAACATGCCGAACATCCCGGCGAATCGGATCTCGTCCCAGCTCGACCTCGCCGGGCCCGGGTTCACGATCGCGATGGAGGAGCGGTCCGGGCTCGAGGCGCTCCGGATCGCCCGTCGGATGCTCCACGACGGCGAGATCGACGCCGCGCTGGTCGGGGCGGTCGACCTGTCGGCCGAGGACGTCCACGCGGCCGCAGCCGCGGCGGTGCTGGGCGACGCGCCGGTCGGAGACGCCGCCGTCGTGCTGGTGGTGATGCGGCTCGCCGACGCGCGGGCCCAGGGCCGCCCGGTCCTCGCGGTGCTGCCCGAGGCGCCGACCGCCCCGGGCCTCGCGTTCGGTCCCGGCCAGGTCGATCTGGGCGAGCGGTTCGGCAGGGCCCACGCGGCGTCGGGCCTGCTGCACGTCGCCGCCGCGGTGCTCGCGTGCGCGGGCGGGTACCGACCGGCGACCGCGGGTCCGTCGGAGCCGTGGACCGGGTTCCGCGAGGCGGTGATCCGGATCCCGTCGATGCTGACGCCGGACGTCGACGCGCTGTCGGTCCGCGCCGCGGCCGAGGCCCCCGCTCCGGCTCCGGCCGAGCCTCCGGCGCCGACGCGGGCCCTGGTCCTGCCGGCCCACCCGCCCCGGGTCGGGC
>JBEBJW010000438.1:0-6134 GCA_040079715.1 Myxococcota bacterium
GGACGGGGACGATCCGGCGTACGTCGACGGCGACCAGCAGCTGTGGATCGACGTGATCGACCACGCGCCGACCGAGCCGACCCCGACGACCGACCCGACCCCGACGACCGGGACCTCGACCGAGACCCCGACGGCCGGCTCGGACTCAGCGGACGGAGCGGGGCCGGGGGGGTGCGGGTGCGGCGGCGGCGGCGCGGGAACGCCGATCGGGGCGCTGCTCGCGCTCGTCCTGGTCAGAACGGGAAGAACACGGGGATCAGGGCGCAGGTGACGATCCCGACGCCGATCTGGAGCGGGATCCCGATCCGGAAGAAGTCGGCGAACCGGTAGCCGCCCGGCCCGAACACCATCAGGTTCGTCTGGTACCCGATCGGGGTCGAGAAGCTGGCGGACGCCGCGAACATCACCGCGACGCAGAACGGCATCGGGCTGACCCCGAGCGTGTCTCCGAGCGACAGCGCGAACGGGAACATCAGCGCGGCGGCGGCGTTGTTGGTGATCAGCTCGGTCAGCACGGTGGTGGCGACGTACATCGCGATCAGCGAGGCGATCGCCGAGCCGCCCCCCCACCCGACGACCGACGTGGCGAGCATCGCGTCCGCGCCGGACACGTGGATCGCGTCGCCGACCCCGAGGGCGCAGGCGATCGCGAGCAGCACCGGTCCGTCGACCGAGCGGCGCGCCTCGTCGCCCGACACGCAGCCGGTCGCGACCAGCACCACCCCCGCGCACACCGCGGCGGTCAGCATCGACGTCAGGTTGGTCGCGGCGAGGATCACCATCACGGTGATCGTGATCAGCGCGATCGGGGCGCGATCGTGCCGGAACTGCGACGAGTCGTCGACGGTCGACACCAGGTAGAAGTCGCGCCGGGTGCGCTGCCCCTCGACCCACGACGGGTGCGTCTCGAGCAGCAGCACGTCTCCGCGCTCGAGCACGATGTCGCCGATCTTGCCGCCGACCCGGTCCCCGTCGCGCGCGACCGCGATCACGACCGCGTTGAACGCCGACCGGAACCCGCCGTCGCGGATCGTCCGCCCGACGAGCGGGTTCCCGGGCGCGACCACCGCCTCGACCAGGCACCGGTCCGCCCGCGGCGTGTCGAGCTTGAAGATCTGGGTCGGGGCGGGGACCAGCCCGGGGATCCGCGCCAGATCGACCACCGTCTCGCGCGGCCCGACGAACACCAGCCGGTCGTCGGCCTCGAGCCGCGTGGTGGGCTCGACCGCGGGGAGCACGGTCTCGCCGCGATCGAGCTCGGCCAGGAACGCGCCCGGGAGGTGCCGCAGCCCGCCGGCCTCGATCGTCTTGCCGACCAGCGGCCCGCCCGCGGCGACGATGAACTCGGAGGTGTAGGTCCGGGCGTCGTCGGTGGCGATCGCCGGGCGCCGATCCGGCAGCAGCCACGGCACGAACGCGACCAGCACCAGGCAGCCCGCGATCGCGACCGGCAGGCCGATCCCGGAGATGTCGAGGATCCCGATCGAGTGCAGTCCGGGGTGGGTGGCGAGGTTCTTGTCGATCAGCCCGGTCACCACGAGGTTCGTGCTCGTCCCGACCACGGTGATCGTGCCGCCGAGGATCGTCGCGTACGACAGCGGGATCAGGTACCGCGACGCCGGCTGCTGGTTCCGCCGGCACCACTCGACGACGGCCGGCAGCAGCGCCGCGACGATCGGCGTGTTGTTCAGGAACGCGCTCATCCCGGCGACCGGGAACACGAGCCGGGCGATCGCGACCCGGGTGTCCTTGGTCCGACCGAGCAACAACGCGGACATCCGGGACATCGCCCCGGTCTGCCGGACCCCCGCCGCGACCACGAACAGCGCGGCGACGGTGATCATCCCCTCGTTCGCGAACCCAGCCAGCGCGGCCTTCGGCTCGAG
The DNA here is from genome assembly GCA_040079715.1 of Myxococcota bacterium. Taxonomy (GTDB): domain Bacteria; phylum Myxococcota_A; class UBA796; order UBA796; genus JACKER01. Next base: position 1,887 of record JBEBJW010000438.1, read on the forward strand.
CACCCCGCCCAACACCAGCGCGACCAACCCTCCCAGGAGAACGGTGTCGGCGCCGAACGCCGAGAACACCAGGAACCCCACCACGATGACCAACACCACCAACGTGAACGCCGCCGGATGACCCATCTCGACTCCCTGCGGCGCGGCCCCTCGCAAGACCCGTGCCCGGTCGACGATCCCGGTCAGGTCACGGTTCACGGATTCCCGTTCACGGATTCCCCGTCACGGGATCACGGGAATCCGTGGAGGATCACGGCATCGCGGGGAGGGGGGCGGCGAACAGCCGCTTGAAGTCGCGGCGGGTGTCGGTCTGGCCGCCCTGGGCGACGACCGCGATCCACGGCGCCCCGTCACGGACGCCGAGATCGAGATCGCCGTTGCCGACGGTGCCGAGGTCGAGCGTCACGGCGTGGGTCGGATCGTCGACCCGGACGGCGCGGATCGGGTCCGCTGCAGCGTCGTCGTCCGACACGTACACGATGTGGCGGCCGTCGGTGGTCCACGCGGGCCCGTCCGCGTCCGGGTACACGTGGCGGGCGAGCAGGCGGGGCGCGCCGCCCACGTCGACCACGTACAGGTCGAACCGCTCGGGGTCGTCGTGGTTCGCGTAGAACGCGATCCGGGTCCCGAACGGCGCGAACCGGGGGCGGATCTGGTTGCCGCTCCAGGTGGTCAGCCGCGACGGGGCGGCGCCGAGGCCCGCCCCGGTAGGCTGGCTCCGGCCCTCCCACGACGGGTTCAGGGCGGGCAGCAGCCACAGGTTGTCGCCGGCGTCGCTGTGGGCGACGTACACCAGCGAGTGGCCGTCGGCGGACCAGTCGACGTACAGCTCGGAGCTGTCGCGCTGCGCGGTGAGCTGCTTCGGGGCGGCCTCGATCCGACGCGTGTCGACGAGGTACAGGTCGCCTTCGCCGGTCCGGGCGCTGGTGAACGCGATGAACGCGCCGTCCGGCGACCACCGCGCGCCCCCGTCCGCCTTGTCGCTCGCCGCCACCGCCGCGCCCTCGGAGATGAACAGGTCGTAGTCGAACTGGTCGTTGCTCGCGGCGAACACGTACGCGTCGATCCCGCGCGGGGCCCACGCGAGCTCGTGGACGACCTGGCCGCTCGACGAGGTGCGGAACCCGGCGGTGAGCGTGCTGGTGCCGCGGGTCCGGGCCACCACCCGCTCGAACGGGACCTCGGCCCCCGACGCGCCGACCCGCCCGATGTACAGCTCGATCCGCTTCTCGTCGTGGAAGTTCGCCTCGAACGACAGCTGCGCGCCGTCTGGCGACCACAGTGGACGTTGGAGGTTCGCCCCGTCGACCGAGGCGATCGGTACCGCCGGTGCAGCCAACGCTGCCGACATCCACAGGTGGACCATCCGGAACGGCTTAACCCGACGGCGACCCGCCGCGGTCACGCCGTGGTGACCGTGGGCGATGACCTGCGCGGGCCCGGCGGATCGGCGTGCCGTTCCGGCCGATCCGGGTACGTGGGGTCGATGACCGGTTCTCCGTGGGTCGGAATCGATGGGTACACGCGGGACATCCCGAGGATTCAGGCGTTCTATCGCCGGGTGCTCGGCCCGATTGCAGACGGGATCGTGTTCCGGCCGTGCGATCCAGGGCTCGCGCCGCCCCGGTGGGTCGGGTTCGTCGGCGGGGTGGACCGGCAGGCACTCGGTGACACGCTGATCGACCACGGCGGGGTCGAGCTCGCCGCCGACGGGTCCCGCCGGATCTGGCTCGATCCGTGGGGGGCGATCCTCGGCGGGGCGGACGCGAGGCCGGCGATCGACGCGCCGACCGTCCAGCTCGAGCTCGCCGCCCGGGACGTCCCGCGCGCGCTCGGGTTCTACCGCGAGTGGCTCGGGGCGAGCGTCCGCGACGGCTGCCTGTGGCTCGGCGACGGGCTGCTCGGGCGGGTCCGCGCCGCAGCGCCGACCGAGGCGGCCGAATGGCACGCGTGGTTCTCGGTCCCGGATCCCGCCGCAGCGTGCGACCGGGCCCTCGCCGACGGAGCCAGGCGGCTGGCCGACCCGGACGGGCGGATCTGGCTGACCGACCCGGCGGGCTGCCCGTTCGGCCTGGCTGCGGGTTCGACCGCGCCGGTCGGGGGCGGATCGTGACCGCCACGACCGACCGGGAGCGGCAGGATACAGGCGGTCTCGGGGGACCGATGCAGGTCGAACGCGTCGAAGCCGCGCTCGGGGCGATCTATGGGCCGCGGCGGTGGCTGGTGGCGTCGGACGTGCTCCAGGGCGCGGTGGCGACCGTCCGCCGGCTGCGGGAGTTCGGCTCGTCGCGGTGCTTCGTGATCGCGGCCCGCGAGGGCACCGGCGCCGCGCCGTCCCCGGACGACTGCGAGTGGCGGGTGCTCGGGTTGCCGCCGCTGCCGATGATGGAGGCGATCCACGCGTCCGAGGCCGCCCTTCGGGCCCTGCCGGACGAGGTCCAGGCCGCAGTCGACGCGTTCGATCCCCACCACACGCTCGAGGTGATCGGCGCGATCTTCTCGGACGGGCGGCCGGTCGCAGGTCGGCGGTTCTTCGGGGCCCGGCCGGCCGCGTGGCGGGCGCTCGAGGACAAGACGGTGGTGGACGGGGTGTGGGACGCTGCGGGCGTGCCGCGGGCCCCGTCGGAGGTGGTCGACGTGGCGCTCGCGCCGCTCACCGCCGCCGCGGCCCGGCTCGATCGCGGCCACGGCTCGGTGTGGGCGGGGGACGCACGCGCCGGGTTCCACGGAGGCGCGACCTACACCTGCTGGGTCCGGTCGGATCGCGACGCGGTGCGGGCCCACGAGCACCTCGCCGCCCGGTGCGCCACCGCCCGGGTGATGCCGTTCCTCGAAGGCATCCCGTGCAGCGTCCACGGGGTCGTGTTCCCCGGGCACACCGTGGTGCTGCGGCCGGCCGAGCTCGTGACGCTCCGGCGAGCGGGCTCGCGCACCGGGTTCCTGTACGCCCGGGCTGGCACGTTCTGGGATCCGCCGCCCGCCGGGCGCGAGGCGATGCGGACCGCCGCCCGCCGGGTCGGGGAGCACCTCCGCGCCACCCTCGCGTACCGGGGCGCGTTCACCCTCGACGGGGTGATGACCGCCGACGGGTTCCTGCCGACCGAGCTGAACCCGCGGGTCGGCGCGGCGCTCGGGATGATGGTGCCCGCGTTCCCGTTCTCGTTCCTCCACGACGCCCTGGTCGAGGGGATCGACGGGGAGTGGGACCCGGTCGCGCTCGAGGCGGAGCTGCTCGCCACGGCGGACGCCGCCCGGTCCGGGTCGCTCGGGTTCGTGACCGATCGGCCGTTCCCCGAGACGATCCGCCGGCCCGGTGTGGGACGTCGCTCGGTGGCGCGCGGCGGAGGGCGACGAGCCGCCGGACGGCACGTTGATGGTCGGCCCCGGCCCGAGCGGCGGGTACGTCCACCTCGGCCTGTCGGCGAGCCGCACCCCGATCGGCGCGTCGATCGCCCCGCGGGCCGCGGCGCTGGTCGCCTACACCGACCGCGAGCTCGGCACCGCGGTCGGACCGGTCGAGCCCGCGCCGGACCTGCGGTGAGCGCGGTCCGGGTGACCCCGGCGCCCGGATTGCCGCCGTGGCTCGAGGCGGCGATGCCGTTCCGGCGGGTGACGGTCGAGCTCGACGGGCGGCGGTTCCACGCGGTCGACCACGGCGAGGGACCCGCGGTCGTCCTGGTCCACGGCAACCCGACCTGGTCGTTCCTGTGGCGGAAGGTGATCCGCCGGCTGACCGGGTTCCGGGTGATCGCCCCGGATCTCGCCGGGTTCGGGCTGTCGCACAAGCCGCGGCGGGTGTCGGCGCACACGGTCGACGGGCACGTGGCCGATCTGGTGGGGATCGTCGCGGCGCTCGGGGTCGAGGAGGCGGTGGTGGTCGGCCAGGACTGGGGCGGTCCGCTCGGGTGCGGGCTCGCCGCCGCGCTCGATCGCGGCGGGCACCTCCGGGGGATGGTCCTCGCCAACACCGCGGTCCTGCCGGCGCGTCGGCCGGTGCGGGCGACGGCGTTCCATCGGTTCGCGCACCTGCCCGCCGCGAGCGAGCTGGCGTTCGTCGGGCTCGGGTTCCCGCTCCAGGTCCTCGGGTACACCCAGCAGGATCCAACGTCGATCGGGCGCCTCGAACGCGACGGCTACCGGTACCCGTTCCGACGGCTCCGCGATCGCGTCGGTCCGCTGGCGCTCGCCCGGATGGTCCCGCACCGCGACGGCCACCCGAGCCTGCCCGCGCTCGACCGGATCGGGGCG
>JBEBJW010000439.1:0-6131 GCA_040079715.1 Myxococcota bacterium
CACCCTCCGCGTTCATTGTGAACCCGCCACGGTGGCTCGACCGTCGCCGACTGCGCCAGGCGGACGGGAGGGCGGAGCGGAGCGACGGTCCGACCGGAGGGAGGACGGAGCGCAGCGACCCCGGACGGAGGCCGACGGCGCGCAGCGCCGGGGCGCCCGACTGCGCTACCGATCGATCCGACGCGCGAGGTGGGGCCCCGCCCGCTCGTGGAGGAGCGCGACCAGCTCCGGGTCGAGGTAGTCGTAGTCGTCAGGGATGCCGAGGACCACCAGCCGCTTGTCGCGGAGGGCCCGGCCGAACGTCCGGTTCAACAGGCGCTTGTGGCGGCCCTCCATCACGAGGATCAGGTCGGCCCAGGCGACGAGCTCCTCGGTGACGGGCTCCTCGGCGTCGGGGCTCGTGCCGGCGGACGCGACCGACAGCCCGTCGATCCCGGCGAACACGGCCTCGGCGGTCGGGCTGCGGAGGCGGTTGCGGCTGCACACGAACAGCACGTTCATCGCCGACGACGATACCTGACCACGAACCCCGGGGCTCGTCATCGCCTCTCCACCCAACCCGCGCGGCCTCGTGTTCCTCGGGATCGTCACCGCGATGCTCGGGACGTTGCACGGCTACGTGTGGTTCCGGGTCGTGCACTCGGCGGAGCTCGGCCCGGTCGCGGTCGTCGCGGCGACGATCCCGCTGGTGCTCGGCGCTGCCGCGATCGCCGCGACGTTGTACGCGCGGATCACCCGCCGGCCTGCGTCCCCGATCCGGTCGACCGCGGCGTACGTGTGGCTCGGGCTCGTGTTCCTCGCGTTCACGGTGTCGCTCGCGACCGAGCCGGTCCGGTGGGCGCTGTCCACGGCCGGGATCGCGGCGGGCGGGGCGTTGTCGCTCGCCACGGTCGGCGCGGTCGGGCTGCTCGCGGGCTACGGCGCGCACCGCGGTCGGAACCCGGTGATCACCCGGACCACGGTGCCGGTGCGGGGCCTCGCGCCGGGGCTGACCGGGTTCCGGATCGTCCAGATCTCCGATCTCCACGTCGGTGACACGATCAGCCGCCCGTTCGTCCAGCGGGTGGTGGACGCGGTGAACGCGCAGCAGCCGGACCTGATCGCGCTGACCGGGGATCTCGTCGACGGGACCGTGGACGAGCTGGCGGACGGCGTCGCTCCGTTGGCCGGGCTCCGCGCGCGCCACGGGACGTTCTTCGTCACCGGCAACCACGAGTACTACGCCGGCGCCGAGGCGTGGATCGCGCACCTGACCGGCCTCGGGCTCCGGGTCCTCCGCAACGCGCGCGTCCGGATCGACGTCGGCGGCCACGGGTTCGACCTCGTGGGGGTGGACGACCTGTTCGGCCGGATGATCCCGGGCCACGGGTTCGACCTCGCTCAGGCCCTGGCGGGGCGCGATCCGGCGGTCCCGGCGGTGCTCCTGTCGCACCAGCCGGTGACGGTGGACGCCGCAGCGGACGCCAACGTCGCGGTCCAGCTGTCCGGACACACGCACGGCGGCCAGATCTTCCCGTTCCACGGCCTGGTGCGCACCCAGCAGCCGTACCTCGCCGGCCTGGTCGTCCACCGCGGCACGGCGCTGTACGTGCACCGCGGGACCGGGTACTGGGGCCCCCCGTTCCGGATCGGCGCCCCATCGGAGATCGCGGTGCTCGAGCTGGTCCCCGCCGAGCCCTGAGCCGCCCGGATGGGGATTGTCCCACCCGGCGGGCCACTGTATCCCACGCTGGCCCGAGAACCTCGGAAGCCGACGGCAAACCTCGCCGCAAGCGTCGATTGTTCTTGGTCTTTCTCGGCTACAGATCTAAACTCCGTATCCCGGAAGGATACGGAACCTCGGTCTTGGGGGTAGCTGCGGCCGGTGGGGTGAGCGAGAGTACACACACACCGGGCGCGAGCCCAAGGAGAGACCAATGACCCGCAGCATCCAGTTCGCCGTGGCCGCCGTCGGCCTGTTCGCCAGCGTCCCCGCGATGGCTCAGGGCTACAACGCCGAGATCGACTGTGGTCTGACCTGGGCCCCCGGCGACCTCGTCCCGTACACCGTCCGGCTCGAAGAGCAGGCGCTGACGGTGCACGATCTGTCGATCGTCATCACGCTGTCGATCCCCGGTCAGCCCGATCGCACCGTGGTCAACGCGGTCAGCGTCCTGAACCCGAACCAGGATCGCAACGTCAACCGGTCGCTCCGCCTGCCGCAGACCGCGCCCGCCGGCTCGTACACGATCACCCTCGACACGGACGACGGGGTCGACGCGCTGTTCGACACCTGCTCGTTCTCGGTCCAGTAGCTCCGACGACGCGCCACCGGGTGAGGGCCAGGGTAAGGGGGCGGGGATGAACCGCTCCCCACCCTGGGCTCTTCGTGGCGGGTTCGCGCCGGCGACGCTCCGGTGAGCGCCCGGTACCGAACGCTCGCGGCCCCGTTCACGTTCGCGTCGGACCCGGTGAAGGGCTCGCGGTTCGTCACCGTGGTCGGCCCCGCGCCGGACGAGGCCGCGGCGATGGCGGTGGTCCACGCGACCGAGGCCGCCCACCCCGGCGCCGACCACTGCTGCTGGGCCTGGCGCCTGCTGGACGGACGCAGCCGGAGCTGGGACGCCGCCGAGCCGCGCGGATCCGCCGGCCGGCCGATCCTGGCCCAGCTCGAGGGGCACGAGGTGGTGAACGCGGTCGCGGTGGTGGTCCGGTACTTCGGCGGCACCAAGCTCGGCGTCGGCGGTCTGATCCGCGCATACGGCGGCGCCGCCGGGATGGCGCTCGATCGGGCCGAGGTGGTGGAGGTGGCGGCCACCCGCGAGCTGGTGATCGCGTACGGGTACGCCGACACCGCCGCGGTCGAGGCCGCGCTCGCCGGCGCCCCGGTGACGGTGATCGAGGCCGCGTACGACGCGTCGGTGACGCTCCGGGTCCGGGTCGAGGTCGACGCTGCGGAGGCGCTGAACGCGGCCCTGCGCGCCCGGACGTCCGGCCGGGTCGAGGCGAGCGCGCCGTGACCGACGACTCCGACGACTCCGGCGACGACGGCCGGTTCGAGGTCGCAGTCCGCACCGACGGCTGGAGCACCGCCGCCGGGCTGGTGGTCGGGTGGCTGCTCGCGGCCGGTGCCAGCGCCGGGGTCGCCGGGGTGCCGGTGTGGGTCGGGCCGGTCGTGCTCGCCGCCGGGCCGGTGGTGCTCGTGGCGGCGGGGTGGTCGGCGCTCCACCGCCGGGTCCTGGTCGCCGGCCGATCCGGGGTCCGGGTCCGCAGCCGGCCGGTGCCGTGGTTCGGTGACACGTGGATCCCGGCCGACGACATCGCGTTCGTGGCGATCGACGAGCGGATCCTCGAGGACTCCGACGGCCACGCCCAGCGGGACTTCCGGGGCCGCCCGAAGACCGCGTGGGCGGTGGTGGTCCACCTCCGCGGCGACCGGAGCGTCACCGTCGCGGACGGGCTCGGGACCGGCGCCGACGCGAAGGCGCTCGCCGACCGGATCCGGGCCGCGGTCCACCGCTGAGCCCTGAGCAGCACCGGCCGCAGGGAGCGCCCCGCGGCCGGTGTCCGGGAGATCCCGGTCGGGTCAGTCGTCGCTCGGGTCGCGCGGGTCGCCGCCGATGCCGACCTCGGTCCCGTCGTCGACCCCGCCGCCGTCGGTGTCGGTGTCGTTCGGGTCGGTGCCGTACAGCTGGAGCTCGTCGCCGTCGTCGAGGCCGTCGTCGTCGCTGTCGGGATCGGTCGGGTCGGTGCCGTACCAGGAGACCTCGTCGCCGTCGAGCTCGCCGTCGCCGTCGCTGTCCTCGTTCGTCGGGTCGGTGCCGAGGATGACCTCGTCCCCGTCGGTGAGGAAGTCGTTGTCGGAGTCGAAGCTCAGCGGGTCGCACCCGTAGGTGTGGTACTCGTCTCCGTCGGTCATCCCGTCGTCGTCGGTGTCGGTGAGCGCGGGGTCGGTGCCGAGGGTCCACTCGTCCCCGTCGTCGAGCCCGTCGTCCTCGCTGTCGGCGTCGACCGGATCCGTCCCCCACACGATCTCGTCGGCGTCGTCGAGGCCGTCGCTGTCGCTGTCGGCGAGGTTCGGGTCGGTGCCGTAGGTGTTCACCTCCTCGCCGTCGGTCAGCGTGTCGTCGTCGGAGTCGGTGTCGAGCGGGTCGGTGGCGGAGGTGTTCACCTCGTCGCCGTCGCCGAGGCCGTCGCCGTCGGTGTCGGACAGGGCGGGGTCGGTGCCGAGCGCGGCCTCGGTGGTCGCGGCGAGCCCGTCGGCGTCGACGTCGAGGTCGGCGTACACCCGGACCCGCAGCCCCACGTCGTCGGTGGCGTCGGAGGCGCCGCGGGCGTCGACCACGAAGTCGACGGCGTCGCCGGCGTCGAGCCACACCGACACGTCGCACTCGAGCACGTTGCCGCCGAGGTCGGTCACCAGCCCGTTCACCTGGCCGGTGCACGCGCCGAGCGTGACGCCGTCCTGCTGGACCGACGCCGTGGTGGACGACGCGACCGACGTGCGCGCCGACAGGAACTTCGTGTCGAACACGAACTGCCCGCCCACGTCCGCGGTGAACCGCAGGACGGCGGCGTTGGTGTTCTTCGGCTTGAGGACGAGGAAGTCCTCGGCCGGGTACTTCACGCTGGTCACCGTCTTGTCGGTGGTGGCGTAGTTGTCGGTGATCCGCGGCTTCGCGCTCGAGGCCGTGATCTGCCAGCTCGTCAGCTTGGTCGAGGTGTTGGTGACGAGGTCGGGCAGGAGGGTGAACGCCGGCGCGTAGTACCCGTACGACCAGTCGCCGAGCCCGCCCGCGGACGGGTTGACGCCGGAGAACGCGTCCTCCGCGCTGTCGCCGTACACGTCGTCCGACGCGACCAGCGGATCCGTGTCGCGGCCGAGCTCGACCGCGTCGCCGACGCCGCCGCCATCGGTGTCGGCGAGGGTCGGGTCCGTGCCGTACAGGTCGACCTCGTCCCCGTCGGTCAGCGTGTCATCGTCGCTGTCGGTGTCGTACGGGTCGGTCCCGGCCGCGTCCTCGGCGCCGTCGTCGAGGCCGTCGTCGTCGCTGTCCGCGTCGAGCGGGTCGGTGCCGAACGCGCTCTCGTCGAGGTTGTCGAGCCCGTCGCCGTCCGGGTCCTCCAGACCGTCGGCGAGCAGGTCGCCATCGGTGTCGGTGAGCACCGGGGAGGTCCCGACGACGTGGAACTCGTAGCCGTCGGCCAGCCCGTCGCCGTCGGTGTCGCTGACGTTCGGATTGGTCCCGAGGCCGGCCTCCTGGGTGTCGGACAGCCCGTCGGCGTCGCTGTCGGCCGAGAACTGGACCGTGACCGACACGCCGACGTCGTCCTGGGCGTCGGTGCCCCCGTCGGCGTCGACCACGAAGTCGATCGACTCGCCGGTGAGCAGCCCGACGTCGAACGCGGCGCAGGTGAGGCCCGCGGCGGGGTACAGGCCGTCGGCGCGGCCGGAGCAGCCGCCGACGGTGACCCCGTCGACCTGGGCCGACACCACGGTCGACGCGGACTTGACCGTGCGCATCGACTGGAACGTGGCGTCGAACGTGTACACCCCGTCCGCGGACGCGGTGAACCGGATCGTCGCCGGGGTGCCCGTCTTCGGGCGGACCACCAGGAAGTCGGCGCTCGGGTACCGCACGCTGGTCACGGTCTTGAGCGACACGCTGTCGTTGTGGGTGATCTTCGGCTTGCCGGTGGCGCTGTCCTGCCACGAGGTGAGCTGGTGGGGTGCGTCGACGACCAGGTTCGGCAGCGCGGCGAACGTGCCGCCGGCGAGGCTGCCGTACGACCAGTCGCCGAGGGTGCCGACGGCGGGGTTGGTCGCGTCGAACGAGCCGAACGCGGTGTCCGATGGGGTCGCCACGGCGGCGACCGCGAACAGGATGGACAAGGTCACGGGCGGGCCTCCGGCGGACGCTGCAGCAGCAGGCGGACCGCGAATGGGGAACAGCGCGCTTGAACGCTCACCCGCCCCCCATCGGTCGCGCGCCGGGCGGTCTGGTGGCCGCTGTTACCCAGCCGACACGCCGCGGACCGGGCGACCGTGGCGGCGGGTCGCGCCGGGCGCGGGACCGGACGCGGCTGCTGCCGCAGGACAGGGTGGAGGGCGGGGAGGGCGCGAGCGAACGCGGCATCTGCTGCCGCAGGAC
>JBEBJW010000440.1:0-6129 GCA_040079715.1 Myxococcota bacterium
CCGACCCGGCCCGCGGGACCCCCGCCGGTCTCGTCCGGATCGAGGTCCGGGGCGACGACATCGGCGGCACCCGATCGGCGTTCGTCCACGTCCCGTCCGGCCCAGGTCCGTGGCCGGTGATCGTCGCGTACCACGGCGGCCGGAACAACAGCGGGCTCGAGATGGAGCCTCGGTTCCACGATCGGCACGACCAGAACATCCTGTTCGTGTACCCGAACGGGCTGTCGCCGCCCGGAGGCACCGGAACCGGGTGGGTCGGTCCCGAGCACGCGGCGATCGTCGACCCGATGCGCGACGTGAACTTCGCCCGCGCGCTGATCGCCGAGCTCGACCGGCGGTACGACATCGACCGCTCGCGGGTCTACGCGACGGGGTTCAGCAACGGGGCCTACGCGACCGACCTGCTGTGGTGCCACGCGAGCGATCTGTTCCACGGGTTCTTCGTCGTGTCGCGGGCGATGCCGGTCGCGATGTCCCAGCAGTGCCCCGCCTCCCCTCCCCGACCGTACGCCCTGATGCTCGGCACCGCCGACGACGGGCTCCACAACGCGTACCAGATGTCGTTCCCGGACAGCCTCGCGTTCGTGCGCCGGCAGCTCGCGTGCGACCCGGATCCGGCGGTCGTCACCCTCCCCGACCGCGGGGACCGGACCACGGTGACCCGGTCGACCTGGTCGGGCTGCGCGAAGGGCGCGGCGTTCGAGTACTTCGAGATCGCCGGCGGCGGGCACCACTGGCCGGGCCACGGCAAGCCCGTCGACGACAAGTCCCGCGACGTCGACGCGACCGACGAGGTGCTGAAGTTCTTCCGGGAACACGGCGGGCTGTGAACGGATCCCCGGGCGCGTGATACGCGACGGAGGATGGACCTCCCGTCGCTCCGCGAACGCGTCCAGCCGGTCCTCCTGCAGGACTTCGACGCCGTCCACGCCGAGTTCGTCGTCGAGAGCGGCACGAAGGATCCGCGCGCGTTCGTCCGGCACCTGCGCGACTGGCACCTGATCCCGCTCGACCTGTCGCACCGCCTGCTGACCGAGCTCGCCGCCGACACCGTGGCCGGCCAGGTCGCCGAGGACGAAGCGACGTCGGTGATGCGGTGGGACGACGACAGCGACGAGGTCGACCCGGACGCCGCCACCCACCAGGTCGACCGGCGCGAGGTCCGAGCGGCGTTCGCCGGCGCCGGGATGCTCGACGCGATCGACGCCGACCCGGACGACTCGGTCGCCTCGATCCCGAGGGGCGACCCCGCGGGGGCGGCGGTGCTGCTCGAGCCGGATGCCGCCACGGTCCAGGTCCACCGGTCGGCGTTGTTCGACCGACCGGGTCCGAGCCTCGACGACGACGTCGACCCGGACGGCGTCACTCAGCACCACGACCTGGCGTCGGTCCTCGACGGGGCGCGCCGGGCCGAGCTCCGCCGCACCCCCGTCCCGGCGCCGGGAGTCGGCCCGGTCGAGCGCCCGCCGTTCACCCGGTCGTCGGACTCGATCGTCGATCCGAGCGGCCGGTACCGGATCGTCGATCGGGTCGCCGAGGACGGCCTCGCCCAGACGTATCGGGCGGAGGACACCGCCACCAAGCGGTTCGTGGCGGTCCGGATCATGAACGACGCCGTCGTGATGCAGCCGGCGCTCCTCCAGCGGTTCAAGAACGAGGCGCGGGTCACCTCCCGCCTGTCGCACCCGGGGATCCCCGCGGTCCACGAGCTGCGCGGCCACGGCTACGTGTACGGCTGGCTCGAGGGGACGCCGCTGTCGCAGGTGCTCGCCACGGCCCGCGCCGCGCTCGAGGCTCGCCGGCCGGTCCCCGCGGACGCGCGACCCGAGGTGCTGCTCGACCGGTTCGTGCGGGTGTGCGAGGTGCTGGACGCGGCCCACGACGCCGGGATCGTCCACCGCGATCTGCGGCCGCAGTGCATCCTGCTCGGGTCGCACGGGGCCACCTGGGTCGGGGACTGGGGGCTCGCCCGCCCCGCCGCGGGCCGGACGCCGTCGATCGTGTTCGATGCCCGGGTCGGACCGGACGAGCCGCGGGGGCCGGTCGGGACCCCGGGGTACGGCTCGCCCGAGCAGGCGCACGGCCGACACGACCGGCTCGACGCGCGGAGCGACGTGTACGCGCTCGGCCTGGTGCTGTTCGAGATCCTCGCGCTCCGACCGGCGATCACCGGCGCCTCGGCCACTGCGCGGCTGGATCGCCAGCAACGGGGGGCGATCGATCCGCTGGTCCACGCGTTCGGCCAGCCGATACCCGCCCCGTACCCGGCGATCGTCGCCCGGGCCCTCGCGCCCGAACCCGACGCCCGGTACCGCTCGGCGGCGGCCCTCGCCGACGACGTTCGGGACGCGCTCCGCGGCCGTTCGACCCGCGCCGCCCCCGGGGGGTGGTGGCGGCGCGCCTGCCGGGTGGTGGCGGATCACCCGGGCTGGACCTGGCTGGCGATCGCCGCGGCGATCGCCGGGTGGACGGCCGCCCTAGTCCGATGAGTCGCGGGCGGGCCCCGGGTCGGCGGTGGGCTCGGCGACGGCCGGCGCGTCCTCTCGCTCCGGGTCCTCCCCGTGGGGCGCCCGGATCAGGTCCTCGACCGGGACGCCGAGGGCGTACTCGAGCCGCTCGAGCGCGCGCCGGAGCACCCACACCGACAGGCCGAGCACCGGGAGGGTCACCGCGACGAACGACCAGCCGGTGTACGACCCGAGTTGGGTCGAGAACAGGTCGGTCCCCGACGCGGCCGTCACCATCCACCGGGCCATCGCGAAGCTCGCTGCGCCGGACGCGATCGTCACCGCGCCGAGCTCGATCGTCGCCCGATGCGTGACGGCGTCGTACCCGGCCCGGCCCCCGGCCCGATCGAAGGCTGACTGCATCCGCTCGGGATCGAGCACCCGGTCGAGCACCACCCCGATCGCCGACCACGGCGTGGACGCGGTGGCGACCATCAGCGCCCCGATCGCGACCGGGATCGCCGCCTCCTTGACCGCGAACCACCGGGGGTCCACGTCGAGCAGGCCGATCCCACCGGTGATCACGACGCTGGCGAGCGACAGGGCCGCGAGCGCGGTCGGCCGCCCGTCCCGCGCGATCGCCATCGCGGCGAACCCGAGCGGGAACGCCACCGCCACCGCGACCGCCAGCTTCGGGCCGAGCCACGCCCCGCCGAACAGCAACACCACGGTGGGCGCGACCACCGTGCACCCGAGCTCGATCCACGCTGCCCGCACGTCCGACATCCCCTCCCATAGCCAGGGGATCGCGCTTGACGCACCCCCGGGGGCCGAGGTACCAGACCGCGTCTGCGAGCCCCGCCCACCTCTGGCCGGGGCTTTGCAGGTTTCCCGCTCGACCGCTCGGGGCTGGTTCCCCGCTCGACCGCTCGGGGTGGTTTCCCCGCTCGACCGCTCGGGGCTGGTTTCCCCGCTCGACCACTCGGGCTGGTTCACCCGCCCCAACTCCCGATCCGAACCATGGATCGGGCCAGGGTGCCGGGGACCGCGGACCTCAGGGAGCCCCATGTCCGTCGCCGAACAGTTCGCCGCTGCGCAGGAGCGGGTGAAGACGTTGACCCGGTCGCCATCGAATCAGGATCTGCTCGAGCTGTACGCCCTGTTCAAGCAGGGATCGCTCGGAGACGTGTCCGGCACGCGGCCGGGGATGTTCGACCTCAAGGGCCGCGCGAAGTTCGACGCGTGGGCCACCAAGAAGGGCATGAACAAGGATCAGGCGCAGCGGATGTACGTCGACCTGGTCGATCGGCTGGTCAAGGGCTGATCGCGGCGCCGAGCGCGATCCCCACGTCCACCCGGCTGGGCTTCCGGGGCGCCGCCGTCTCGGGCAGCGTCACCATCCCGAGCCGCTCGATCAGGCATTGGTCGAGGGCGGTCGACCCGGTCGCGTGCACGGTGCGGATCCGCTCGAACGCCCCGTCGTCGACCTTCGCCCGGAGCACCGCCGACCCCGTGTCGACCCCGTAGGTCGCGAAGCACTGCCCGAACAGCGCCCGGTGCGGGGACAGCTCAGCGGCGAGCTCGCTGTCGGTCGCGGCGCGCCGGGACACCACCACCGACGCGAGGGTGAACGGCTGGGTCGTCACCGGCGTGTACACCCGCGTCGGCACGGCGGCGGACGGCTCGGCGCAGGTCGCGGCCGCCCCGGTCCCCTCGCGCGGGAGGGGGACCTCGCGCAGCAGCCCGTCGACGAACGACCGCGCGATCGGACAGGGCGCCCGCAGCAGCGGCAGCACGCCCTCGTCCAGCCGGAGCGCCACGTCTTGTTGCCCGTCGGCGCGCGGCTCGACGATCAGCGCGCGACCGAGGGCGGGATCGAGCTCGAACGTCGCGGGCTCCGCGCCGAGCCAGGTCGCTCGCCAGCAGTGGCAGCTCGGATCGAGCGCGAACCGGTCGGGCGGCCCGAGCGCCACCGCGGCCTCGACCGACTGGACCGACGCGCCGAGCGCGCTCCCGACGACGAACCACACCACGCCGATCATCTCGACCCCTGGATCCTGCGCCGCCGACCCACCCGGTCGCGGCCCGTGCAGCGCGCGGATCGGTCCGGAGGTGGCTCCGGGCCGACCAACGTTCACATCTTCGGCTTCTTGTCCCCCGCCGGCTCGGGCGCCGGGGTCGCGGCGCGCGCGGTCAGGTCGGGCTTCTCGAAGTTCTTGTCCCGCATGTACATGTACATCACGGCCATCGAGTCGACCTCGTGGTCGCTCGTGTTGTCGTAGTACGACGTGAGCTCGTACTGGTGGCTCTTGTACATCGGCATGCCGTCGACGCTCGAGTAGTGGTCCACCGCGTCGATCCCGACCCGCCCGGGCGACGGGGTGACCTTCGCGTCGAACACGATCTTGTCGGCGGTGAGGTCCTTCAGCACGAGCCGCTGGGCGAACGGGTGGAGGTGGACCGCGATGTAGTGGACGGTGGTGTCGTACGGCAGGTTCAGGAACCGCGTCACGTTGGTGACGTTGACCTCCTTGCCCGGCGGCACGATCCAGTGCGCGGTGAACTTCTGGCCGACCGAGTCGTCGTCGGAGTCGCCGGAGATCGCGGGTGAACCGACCGAACAGCCGGAGCCCATCGCGTCCATCTGCGCGACCTCCTCCGGGGTGAACCCGTAGTGCTTCGCCTCGCCGAGCGCCTTGAACCCCTCGGCCGCCCCCTGGAACAGCGGGACCATCTCGCCCTGGACGTCGACGTCCTTGACGTAGTAGATGTCGACCTTGTGGCGGACGTGCAGCCCGTCCGGCTTGTCGATGTTCAGGTTCAGCACCTGGGTGGCGAGCGAGATCGGCAGATCGCTCGTGACCGGGATCCCGAACCCCTCCGGGAACCGGATGTCCTGCTGGCCCTGCGACAGGGTGAACACCCGGCCGGACACCGGCGGCGCGGTCGGGAACCGGTCGTAGTAGTCCTTCGCCTCGAAGTCGAGGTTCGCGTGGCACATGAACTCCTGGGACATCACGCCCGAGGAGTCGGCGTCGACCACGGTGGTCTTGTAGCCCACGATCCACAGAAGCTCGGGCTTGTCCGCGTCCGTCAGGCGGACATCGTCGAACCCGTACGGCCCGCGCATCGACGCGTACTTCTTGTCGATCGTGTACGGCTTGCTCAGGATCGTCTTGGTGAAGACGGTCGGCGTCTTCGCGGTTGCCGCGATCGCGCCGGGGGTGGACGGGTCGGACAGGCCCGAACAGGCAATCAGCGCCAGGATGAGCGACACTGCGATCCTCCGTACATCCAGTTCTGGTATCAGGACCGAGGCCCGGAGACGAGGTGCGTGATGGCGAGGTTCGATCACGAGGACGGTAGCTGGCCCGAGCCGTCCGAGGTCCACGTCACCCGGATCGACGTTCCGTTCCTGGAGCTGACCTGGTTCTTCATCAAGGCCAGCCTGGCGATGGCGCTCGCGTTCAGCGTCACGAGCTGGCTGTGGGTGATGATCGGCACCGGGATCGGCTCCCTGCTCGCGGGGCTGCTGTTCCTGCTCGGGGTGCCCCGGTTGCTCGCCGCGCCCCCGGTCGTCGAGCCGGTCGAGCTGTCGGCGCCGCCGCGCGGCGTCCCGGTCTGGGCGATCCTGCGCGAACTCGGGATCGAGGGCATGCGCGCGCGCCTCGTGGCCGACAAC